>JAVBMZ010000176.1:0-11973 GCA_031551935.1 Bacteroidales bacterium | reverse complement strand
AATGAAGAGCATCAATCTGTTAAGGAGAGTAGTAATTGTAACAATCGCAGCAGTAACCATGAGTTTGACGGCTAATGCCCAACAAAAGGGCGATATGGCAGCAGGCGGCAATCTGGTCATCGGAACAGGCGACAGCTATACCAATGTGGGTATCGGCGCCAAATTTCAATATAATGTGATCGACCCTCTTCGTCTGGAAGGCTCGTTTACCTTCTTCTTCAAAAAAGACTATGTCAGTATGTGGGATTTGAGCGTGAATGCCCACTACCTTTTTCCGGTAGCCGACCAAATCAAGGTGTATTCGCTGGCAGGGCTCGGTATTCTGGGAACTAAAGCAAGTTATATAGGTATCTCCGCCTCTGCTTCCGACTTCAGTTTTAATCTCGGGGGCGGTATCGATTTCGACCTTACCGACAATTTGATCCTTAATGCCGAACTGAAATATAAAATCAATGGCGATTGGAACAGGTTCCTGATTTCGGCAGGTGTGGCTTATAAATTCTGATTGAGACCTCCGGTATTTTCTCCGTCCCATGTTTTGCAATACTATGGGATGGAGATTTTTACTAACATGAAAACATAGCCGATAATATCTATCGATGTATCCCTGATTGAAAGTAACCAAGATGAGAAAAAATGTATGACGATGATTGTTGCAAACGACGAAAGATATGCACTGCAATCGATTTTTTTTATTAGTTTTGTACAAAATTAATCAAGTAATTATTTCTCATATTAATAAAATTAACATGGTTTCTTATAAAGACTTAGGTTTGGTAAATTCGAAAGAGATCTTTGCCAAAGCTTTCAAAGGCGGATATGCTATTCCGGCATTCAATTTTAATAACATGGAACAATTACAAGCGATCGTTCAGGCTTGTGTTGAAAAAAAATCTCCGGTTATCTTACAAGTTTCAAGCGGTGCACGTAAATATGCCAATCAAACTTTGTTGCGTTACATGGCTCAAGGCGCTGTTGAATATGCTAAAGAGTTGGGATATAATATCCCTATTGTACTTCATTTGGACCATGGCGATACCTTTGAACTTTGCAAATCATGTATCGAATATGGTTTCTCATCTGTAATGATCGACGGTTCTCACCATTCTTACGATAAAAACGTTGAATTGACCCGCCAGGTGGTTGAGTATGCTCATAAATATGACGTAACCGTAGAAGGCGAATTAGGTGTTTTGGCTGGTATAGAAGATGACGTGGTTGCCGAACACCACACTTATACCGAACCCAGCCAGGTAGAAGATTTTGTTAAAAAAACCGGCGTTGATTCCTTGGCCATATCTATCGGCACATCGCATGGAGCCAACAAATTCAAACCGGAACAATGTACCCGCAATACCGAAGGTATTTTGGTTCCACCGCCGCTACGTTTTGATATCCTGGAAGAAATCGAAAAACGTATTCCCGGTTTCCCAATCGTATTGCATGGTGCATCGTCAGTTCCGCAAGAAGAAGTGGCTACCATCAACAAATATGGCGGTCAAATGAAAGATGCCATCGGTATACCCGAAGAACAATTGCGCAAAGCTGCCAAGTCGGCCGTTTGTAAAATCAACATTGATAGCGATGGTCGTCTGGCTATGACAGCAGCTGTACGCAAAGTATTGGCCACACAACCAGCCGAATTCGACCCGCGTAAATATTTAGGTCCAGCACGCGATTCTCTGAAAGCGCTTTATATGCACAAAGTAACTGACGTATTAGGCAGTGCAGGAAAAGCATAAATAGCCAATTTACATATGTAAAAAAACCTTTCCACATCTGCGGAAAGGTTTTTTCATTATATCGACAACCAGTTGCTGTTGGAAATCATTGATGCTTATGAGCTGCAAGTGATGCCGATGCAAAGGAATAAACTTTATCAAGTACTCTTGGAGTTACTTGTTGTTCGGCATGGTGCAAAAAATCAGCAACCTCCATATCTATAGATACATCCTTGTATGGCAAGATTTGGATTTGTGGTAAATTTGGTAAGGGTTGCGACAAAAATAAAAGTGTAAAAAATTCGACCATAGGCAAATTTTAATATCGGTTTTATAAGATAAACGAATGTTTTTGTACTATATTGTATTATTTTTATATTTTTATGGATAATGTATACTTTTTTACATAAGCAATTGAAAATATGTGATTTATATTTACAAAAGCTGATACATAACAAATAAAATTATATTTTGTACAGATGAAGAAAGCCTTATTTATAGACAGAGATGGAACGTTAGTGATAGAACCTCCAACAGATTATCAATTAGACAGTTTGGAGAAACTGGAATTTTACCCTAAGGTATTTCGTAATTTATATTTCATTTGTAAAAACCTGGATTTTGAGTTGGTCATGGCTACCAATCAGGATGGGCTTGGAACTGCGTCGTTTCCTGAAGAGACTTTTTGGCCGACACATCAAAAAATAATGCAAGCTTTTGCGAACGAAGGGATTACTTTTGACGATGTACTGATTGACCGTTCATTCCCGGAGGATCATCTACTTACCCGCAAGCCGGGAATAGGAATGTTCGGTAAATACCTTTCGGGAACGTATGATATAGCGAATTCTTTTGTCATCGGTGACAGGATAACGGATATAGAATTAGCGAAAAATTTAGGATGTAAGGCTATCCTGCTGAATGATGCTAAACTGATTGAAACGCGTCCCGATTTACAGGGTATTTGTGTTTTAGCAACAACTGATTGGGACAATATCACTGAATTATTATATGCCAAGGAACGTCGAGCCATAGTACAGCGCACGACTAAAGAGACTGATATCTACGTGGCTATCGACTTAGATGGCAATGGAAAATGTGACATCCACACAGGACTGAAGTTTTTTGACCATATGCTCGAACAAATAGGCAAACATGCCGGTATTGGCTTAACCATCCGTGTAAAAGGTGATTTGCATGTAGATGAACATCATACCATAGAAGACACGGCTATTGCATTAGGAGAGGCTTTGTATCAAGCTTTGGGGGATAAACGTGGTATCGAGCGATACGGTTTTTGCCTGCCGATGGACGATTGCTTGTGTACTGTAGCACTTGATTTTGGCGGACGTTCTTGGTTGGTATGGAATGCCGAATACCGACGCGAGAAAGTAGGCGATATGCCTACAGAGATGTTTATCCACTTTTTCAAATCATTAAGTGATGCTGCGCATATGAACCTCTATATTAAAGCCGAAGGAGAAAACGAACATCATAAAATAGAAGGAACATTCAAAGCATTTGCCAAGGCCTTAAAAATGGCTATCCGACGGGATATTTACCATTACGATCTACCTACTACAAAAGGTATGTTGTGATGCTGCGTTCCGTTTTCTTTTTTGTATTTTTGCAGCGCGATGACTCATATTTCTTTCCTCGCCGATAACCACTTAAAAGACATCTATACCGGCCACCATTTGTTGCCCCGAATTGTACAATCGTTACAATCGGGAAAAACAACCCATCTAAAAGGGCTTTCAAGTTCGTCGCCGGCTTTAGTAGCAGTTGCTGTTATTAAAAAAGTAACACGAAATCATATTTTCGTGTTACCCGATGCAGAAACAGCTGCATATTTCTACAACGATCTCACCAATATTCTTGGAAATGATGTAGTATACTTTTTCCCTTCGTCTTATAAACGGATGATAGCACATGTACAACCACATGAAGGTAACATCATACTACGTACCAGTGTGTTGGAAGCGTTGTTGGAAAAAGAAAAAAAACTTATTATCGTAACTTATGCCCATGCCCTGGCAGAAAAGGTGGTTTCGGGTGAGAACCTGCAACGTAACACATTGCAACTCAAAAAAGGAGAGCACATATCCATTGACTTTATCCGCGAGGTGTTGCATGAGTACCAATTTACCTTAACGGATTTTGTATACGAACCGGGGCAATATTCTATCAGGGGAAGCATTGTAGATATCTTTTCTTATTCATATCATCAGCCTTACCGGATTGACTTTTTTGGCGACGAGGTGGAATCCATCCGTTCATTCGATGTGGACACCCAACTGTCTGACACGCCCATAGAACTGATTCATATTATTCCCGATATGAGCGTAGAAAAGCATCACGGAAGCCGTACCTGTTTTCTAAAACAGTTCGATAAATCGACCGTGATATGGAGCGACGGTTTGAGCCTTACACTCAATGAAATAAAACGAGTAAATGATATTCCACCTGTAAAAATACTATCCGGGGAGGAATATGTAACTTTCCATGCTGACGAAGCTTTTATTTCCGAAAAAGAAATCACTTCTCTCCTGCCCCATTTTTGTAATGTGGAGTTTGGCGCAGGAACTTTATACCAGCCTGACGTGGAACTGGATTTTCATACTGCGCCACAACCTGTTTTCAATAAGAATTTTGAATTGCTGGCCCGGGATATTGCTTCGCATACTGAACGCGGCTACACGACCGCTTTATTAAGCGAAAACAACAAACAATTCGACCGGTTACGGAGTATTTTCAGTGATATCACCCCAAAAGCTGAATTTGTAGCAGTACATAACATTATCCATGAGGGATTTATCGACCATGACTTAAAGATTTGCTTATATACGGATCATCAGATTTTCGAGCGTTATCATAAATATCGCATCCAGAATAGTTTCGCGCAATCTAAAGGTATCACCATCAAGGAACTTCAAGGGCTGCATCCTGGAGATTATATTGTACATGCCGATCATGGAGTGGGTATTTTCGGCGGTTTGGAAAAAATGGAAGTCAATGGTAAGGCCCAGGAGTGTATTCGGCTGGTATATCGTGACAATGATGTGTTGTATGTCAACATCCATAACCTGCATAAAATCTCGAAATTCCGCGGGAAAGACAGCGAACAGCCTAAAATATATAAACTCGGCACAGCAGCCTGGCAAAATCTAAAACAAAATGCTAAAAAGAAGGTAAAGGATATCGCTCGCGACTTGATTACACTTTATGCCAAACGTCGCGTGAACAAAGGTTTTGCATTCTCGGCTGATACTTTCATGCAGGAAGAATTGGAAGCATCTTTCTTATACGAAGATACTCCCGACCAATTGAAAGCCACACAAGCAGTGAAAAATGGCATGGAAAGCAGTTTGCCGATGGACCATCTCGTATGTGGCGATGTGGGATTCGGAAAAACAGAAGTTGCTATCCGTGCGGCGTTTAAAGCAGTCTCCGACAACAAACAAGTAGCTGTTTTGGTACCAACAACTATCCTGGCATTGCAACACGAACAAACTTTCAAGGAACGGCTCGAAAAATTTCCATGTAAGATAGAGTCCATCAGTCGGTTGAAACCAGCCAAGCAACAACGCGAGACACTTAAAAATCTCGCGGATGGAAAGGTGGATATCATCATCGGGACACACAAACTGTTAGGGAAAG
Source organism: Bacteroidales bacterium (assembly GCA_031551935.1). GTDB lineage: Bacteria > Bacteroidota > Bacteroidia > Bacteroidales > UBA4181 > JAIRLS01. Next base: position 6,592 of record JAVBMZ010000176.1, on the reverse strand, counting down.
ATGTTAAATTCAAAGATCTTGGATTGTTGATCATTGATGAAGAACAGAAGTTTGGCGTTGCTGCGAAAGAGAAACTCAAGGCTCTGCGTGTAAATGTAGATACACTGACGTTGACAGCCACTCCTATTCCACGTACTTTGCAATTTTCACTAATGGGTGTGCGTGAGATGTCTATCATTGCTACTCCCCCACCCAACCGCCATCCTATTCAAACAGAAATAGATACGTTTGATAAGGACATCATCCGGGAAGCTATTGAATATGAAGTATCGCGCGGCGGACAAGTTTTTTTCATCCATAACCGGGTGAAAACGTTACGCGATATGGAATTGCTGATACGTAATATTTGTCCGGGAATTTCCACTGTTTCAGCGCACGGACAGATGGAAGGAGACGAATTGGAAAAAACCATGCTCGACTTTATTAATGGTGATTATAATGTGTTGGTATCCACTTCGATTATTGAATCCGGGTTAGACATCCCGAACGCCAATACCATCATTATCAACAATGCACACATGTTCGGGCTGAGCGATTTACACCAGATGCGCGGCCGTGTGGGACGATCGAACAAGAAGGCGTTTTGCTACCTGATAACGCCACCCATTACCGAACTAACACCGGAAGCCAGAAGACGTTTACGTGCCATTGAAGAGTTTTCCGACCTGGGTAGTGGCTTTAATATTGCGATGCAGGATCTTGACATACGTGGCGCAGGTAACCTGATGGGTGCTGAACAGAGTGGATTCATTGCCGAAATCGGTTTCGAAACCTACCATCGTATCCTGAATGAAGCCATGGCAGAACTGAAAGAAGAAGGTGAATTCAAAGAATTGTTCCGCGAACGTGAACAAGAACAACAAACTGTAACACCAGAATTGACTGTATGGGTTGCCGAATGTCAAGTAGATACCGATTTGGAATTATTATTGCCTGATTACTATGTGGAAAATGTATCGGAACGTATCCGTCTGTATCGTGAATTGGACAATATTGATACTGAAGAAAAATTGGAAAAATTCGAACAGGAACTCGTCGATCGTTTCGGCCCGATACCTGCACCGGCTAAAGAACTGATCAATGTAGTCAGGTTACGCTGGTTGGCAGCACAGCTTGGCTTTGAAAAAATCACCCTTCGTAACGAGCGTTTATTGGTTTATTTTGTGGGTGACCAGAAATCAAGCTATTATCAATCGACCACTTTCACCAATATTCTTCAGCATATACAACGACATCCGCAAACTTTCCGGATGAAAGAGGCCAAAGACAAATTGGCTATGACCATCAGTCCGGTCAAAAACATTGGACAATGTATGGATATATTGAAAAAATTAGCTAAAGATAATATTCACTAATTCTCCAAAAGATATAATTTTGTAGGAAAATAGAAGCGAGCTGTTGCGAGGTTGTACCTCGCGCTTGATATCCTTCATATCACCCTGTTGCGGTGTAACCCCTTCTTACTAAGGGTAGGCACACAAAACATTGAAAAAATACTTGGCATTTTTTTGGTAACTAATTGGTTAATAGATAAAAATTAGAAGAAAAAACAGACCGACCGGTCGGTCTGTTTTAAATATGGATTGAACAAGTCCTCTCCGATTTGTTCACCTTTCCTTTGGAGAGGCAGGGGGAAGCTAACTTCCCCATCATTGAAAGGTCAAAAAGTTATCTTTTTGTATGGCCATTTCAAAAAAACAATCTATTTTTAACAAACTTTTTCTATATATCCGTATTCGTGCGGAAAATTTATATCAACCATAAATCAAGTATTAAGATGAGAAGTATTAGTTTGTGTGTATTAGTGATGACCTTATTGGTAGGATGCTCAGGTGGAGCGTCCAAAGACGGGTGGACCATGTTGTTCAACGGAAAAGACCTTACCGGGTGGGTACAACGTAACGGCGAAGCTGAGTACAAAGTAGAAAACCAGGAAATTGTGGGTATTTCAAAACCCAATACGCCTAACAGTTTCCTGTGTACAGAAAAAAATTACGGAGATTTTATCCTTGAGTTGGAATTTAAAGTGGATACAGCCGTTAATTCGGGTATCCAGATTCGCAGTCACAGCATTCCGGAATTTAAAGATGGGCGTGTATACGGCTACCAGGTGGAAATCGATCCTTCTAAACGGGGATGGAACGGTGGTATCTACGACGAAGCCCGTACAGGCTGGCTTTATCCGGTGAGCCCCTATAATACAACAGCTGTAACGGCGCTAAAAAACAACGAATGGAACCACTATCGAGTGGAAGCCATTGGTAATAGCATTAAAACCTGGGTAAATGGTATTCCTGCTGCTGATTTGCTGGCTGATTTAGACAGCTCAGGATTCATTGCCTTACAGGTACATGCCTTCGATATGGAAAAGAAGCCTTGGGTAGACGGAACAACTGTTCGTTTTCGCGATATCCGCATCATGACGAAAAACCTCGAAGCCAATCGAAAAACAGACACACCACCAATTTATCAGGTGAATACTATCCCGAATACAATTAGTGAACAAGAAAAAAATGAAGGATGGACATTGCTTTTCGACGGAAAAACAACCAATGGTTGGCGTGGCGCAATGAAAGAAGCATTTCCTGATCACGGATGGGTAGTGAATAATGGTGTGTTGGAAGTATTGCCCAGATCCGAAGGCGGTGGCGGCGGAGACATTGTTACGTTAGAACAATTCGATAACTTCGAGCTTGTATTTGATTTCAAACTTTCGGAAGGTGCCAACAGTGGCGTGAAATATTATGTAACAGAAAACGGATATGATAAAGGAGCTTTGGGGCTCGAATACCAAGTATTGGATGATGTGAGACATCCGGACGCCAAGATGGGAAAAGACGGAAATCGCACATTAGCATCATTATATGACTTAATCCCTGCCCATGGAAAACGTTTCAATGGTATCGGTCAATGGAATACCGGACGGGTGGTGGCCAATCAGAACCACATAGAACACTGGCTGAACAATATCAAGGTATTGGAATATGAACGCGGAAGTGCTGATTATAAGAAAATAGTGGCCGAAAGTAAATACGGCAAAATGAAAAACTTTGGCGAAGCACCTGAAGGATACATCTTGTTACAGGATCACAGTGATAAGGTGTGGTTCCGGAATATCAAGATCCGAAAATTATAAGAAAACAAAACATACGTCATCAAGCACAGACAGTCCTGTGCTTGATGTTTTTTAACTTGATAGACAAGTATTTGCCGATAAGTGGTTGCCTTTTATATTGATACATCATATTGAGGCTGTAGTTAATTATTGCGTTGCTAAACTTTTTTTATTTTTTATTCTTCTTCATTCTTTTTTGCCGCCCAAAAAAGAACCAAAAAAGGCTTGACAATTTAAACGCGCTCCGCCTATCGGCTGCGCTTGAACGGAACTAAGCCGAAGGCGATCTCACGCAGCAAAGCAAGTAAAATTGTCATAACGGTATGCTTCGCATGGATATGACAGGTTTGCACCCATTTTTGTTGCTGTATCTTTTCGGCATTAGCTTCGTAGGCGGGGTACTCCACTGTGGCACGACGGACGAAGAACAAAACAATGTTTGAGCGGTAGCGAGTTTTGTTTTGTTCCGGCCGTGAGTCGCTAGTGGGTCGTCGAGAAGCCCAGCCTTGATTTTTTGGTTCTTTTGTATCAAGGCAAAAGAACAAGAAATTTGTCCTCCACTGTGCAAAGTATGACTGTACTGATTGGCTCATAAACAGCAGAAAGATATAATCACATGTCTCAAGTAGATTGACAACGCCATAGCAAACTACAGCCCATATTGATTGAATGCATTTTATTCCATGTTAACCAAACAAGGTGGCTAATTACCAATTTCGTACCATTTTTCGTGTAAATAATTTCGGGTAAATGACGAACACATAGACTTGGATAGTTGTTTTTAATGTAGAAATAGGCTATATTTGCTTTCATATTTCATGCATGATAATACTTATCGTGTAATATTATTCATTCACATCATAAAAATAGTTAAAAAATGAAGAAAAGATTTTTTACCGTTGCTGTTGCATCAGTAATCATAGGAAGTGTATTGTTTACTTCTTGTATGGGGTCCTTTGGTTTGTCCAATAAACTATATAGTTGGAACAAATCTGTTAGTGATAATAAGTTTGTCAATGAACTTGTATTTTTTATAATGGTTGTTGTTCCGGTTTATGAAGTAACCATGTTTGTCGATGGTATCGTATTAAATTCCATTGAGTTTTGGTCGGGAAGCAACCCTGTAGTCGGCGAAGTGAAAACCGTTGAAGGCGAAAAAGATATTTACAGGGTGGAAAATCTGGAAAACGGTTACAAGATTCAAAATACGACAGGCGATGAAATCAGCCTCATATATGACGATGCGTCTAAGATCTGGAGCGTAGTGACTCATGAAACGTCAACCAAACTGATACAAATTGTGGATAATGAAAATGCCATTGTGTATCTTGGGAACGACAAAACAATGAATGTTCCTATCAATGAGGCCGGAGTACTTGCTTTGCGCCAGGCCATTGATGATGCAAGCTATGTAGCTGTGAGATAAGGTTTATCACTGAGTTATTAAAAGTAAAGGTCGATGTGTATAGATGCACATCGACCTTTTTATTTGATGGTCATCAAAAAGACCTCGAAAGTTTTTATATAAAATCTATTCAAAGATTCCCCATTACTCAAAAAATGATCTCACGCCTGTTTGTAGCTTGCTGTGCTTTTTTTGGCATTAGCTTTGTAGGTGGGATAGTTAGCCTCCCCCTGCCCTTCCTTCGGAGGGGGTGAAAAAGCCGCATCATTATGAGGTTTGCCCATCCTTGTATTATCCAAGCTGTAAAAGTACAGGCTTTCCTCTTCCCCTTGGGGGGATCCGGAGGGGGCTTTCATGTTTCCGGTCGTGAGCCACTATGTGGCTCACATCAATGCGATCCTACTTTTATCCAGGTTAATTTCTTCCATAAGCCTTCCATCGGGCCATGATGATGTGTCTTGAACCACCAACGGCAGAAATAATATTGCCCCAGTACCATCACGATACCTATCAAAAAACTAAGCGCTGGTCCACAATAACGGAATAAAGCAAAACCCCATCCATAATATAATAAGGCGCCAAAGATAGATTGCATGAAATAATTGGTCATACTCGATCTCCCGAAAAAAGTCAGTTTCATCATAAAACGGTGCACCGTCTCAGTGGTATAAAAAAGCAATACCAGCATGGAAACGTAGATAAACGTTTGGGCTAAACTACTCCACGCTTTGCATAAAAGCCTTATTGGCACCAATATTTCTTTACGGGAAATATACTCCGGTACTAAGTTGTAAAGTCCATACATGGGGAAGAAAACGACAAACGCTATGGCCAGGATACCAAGCCATGTCTTCAGGTTATTTTTTTCATGGTAAAAAAGACGAAGCCGCCCCAACAACATACCGAGGAAAAACAACCCCGGTAATTGTGTCATCCGTCCGCTTTCAATATTCCAGATGAAGTTGGCTAATTGCCCGTATTTCAAACTACTCCAGCCACATTCCCAAAAAGATCCGTTTTCCTGCGCAGTGGCCATGAACGCAAAATATTTACCACTATTTATTTGGAGCAACTGATAGTCAGGATTGAATGTTGCCGCAATGATCCGATATATTTCAATAGGCTGCAACAACAAAAAACAAGTTATGATGGCCACTGTTTTGGTATTCAACCTGCCAACCAATGGAAGCAACATCCCGAACAATGCATAGGAAAACAGGATGTCTCCATTGAAAAAAAATGTGTTCACCGTACCGAATATCAATAACAACAACATTCTCCATTCGAAACGCAGCGTAAAGTTTTTTCCTTGCTGCATTTGGTTATCATTTTGGATGAAAAAGCTCAGCCCGAACATCAGTGCAAAAATGGAATACATTTTACCGCCAAAAGCGAAGAAAAGACCGTCCCAGGTGATTTTATTGAACCAGATCATCCATGCATTGGTAGCTTCCGGAAACCGGTAAAAATTCATGTGTTCTACATTATGAAGCAGGATAATGCCTATAATAGCAATTCCCCTCAAGGCGTCCGCCACATGAAGGCGGGTGTTTGGCTGGTAAGTGGTTTGATACATCTGTGGTATAACTGGTAATTTTTTAACTCTTGAAACAGTTGACGTTCCTAAAATAGCATCATTGACAACTATTCAGGGTTTCGTGATATTCTCTCTTACAAAAATAAGCGATTGTTTTGTATTCCCAACACCATGATGGCCGATAAATCTCAAAATATGTCATAGAGGTGTGCTTAAATATCTAAAAGACAAATTATTTGAATTTTAAAATATATTTTATGGATGCAATATAATATCAAAATATCATACTGAAGATTACCAGGGAATACATAAATCACTTTGATACAGGAATATTGTAAAATATATCACAAAAAATAAATATTTTTTCATTTTTGTTTGCAAGGTTCAAAATAACTTGTTACATTTGACGGACATTATTAGAGACAAAGCTTTTTATGTTGAACCTTGGCGGCCGGAGGGGCGCCTGAAAACCACGACAACTTTTTCCTCCATGCGTTATGAAATACCTGTTTTAAATAGTCGCTTCCGGGAATGT
>JAVBMZ010000154.1:0-25861 GCA_031551935.1 Bacteroidales bacterium | reverse complement strand
AATTCTTAATTACTTATCGCCACCCTTGCCGTATCGGGCAATCCATAATTACCGGTTTTCAGAATAACATCATCCGGCGAGAGTTTCGGCGACACTATTTCAATCATTCCTGCTGATACTATTCCTTTTTTTATAGGAACTTTTACGGCCGTATTTTCGCCCGTCATTTTCATAATCCAGAAATGCTCCTGCGTTTCGTCCGCCAACACCGCCGCTTTGGGCAACGAAATCGTATCGTCTTTGAGCCGCTGTATCAAACGTACTTTGGCAATCAAGTTTTCGGGAATACTTCCGTTGCTATTGTTTATTCTAATGACGATACCTTGCGTTTGCGAAACAGGGTCGACCATCGGCATAGCCGATGAAACCGTACCTTTTACGACTTGCCCGCCGGGTAATTCCAGATTCAATGTTTTGTTTTTTGAAAGATAAGCTTTCAATTCGTAAGGTAATTGCATCAGGAACACCAAACTGCTCACATCACTGATTTCGGCCAATACGTCGCCTTCCTGTACATAGTCGCCGGTTTGATAAAAGATATTCGTAATGAACCCGCTGCTGTTGGCCGTAGTTTTCACTTCACCGGTAAAATAAACAGTCGTATCCAAATCGTTGATAACAGCCCCTAGGTTTTCGGCTTCTTTTCCTTTAAGTACAAATAATGTCTGGCCTTTGACTACCTTTTGTCCTAACAGTACATTTACAGCTATCAAATAGCCGTTGGTGGTTGCCTTGATTTGGTTTTTTCGCAGGAACGTCGAAACGGCATTCAGCTCTATTTCTTCCTGCATGCTACCGATAATAGGTTTCGTAACGGTCACGGGCGTAATGGTTTTTCGTGCTTCTTCTTCGCTTCCTGATGTTCTGCCATGACAAGCTGAAAGTAGGTAACAAAACAAGAGCAATATAATTGTCAATTGTGAAACAACGTTTGCTGTCAGGCAATTATCAATTGCCCATTGAATACACCTACTTTTCATAATTCCAATAATTAATCTGATTGATGATTTGCATGCGGTTGTTTGTGCTCTGTATCACCATATGGCGGGCATTCAAAAAGTTATTGATAGCCAAAACATAGTCGGTAACAGAAGCATCGCCGGTTTGCAGCAGCTTACCGTGAGCTTCCATTAACGCTTGTGTATAGCGTACCACTTCCTGCGCTTGCTTGATAATACCATCGGTTTGGCTCAACTGCTGATACAATTGCACCAATTGCTGTTGATATTGGTTTCGTGAAAAATCCAAGTAATTCCGTCGGGTCTGTTCCGCCGCCTTGAATTTATTATGCTGTTTTTGTCGCTGTCCGCCGTCGTAAAGCGGTACTACCAGCGACAACCCTATACTCGCCCCAAAATTCTTATACGCCTGATAGGTCAACGTACTGTTGAACCCCGCATCGGCAAATACATCCAATTTCGGACGGTAGGCATAATCAATCTGTTCGTCGCTGTTCCGAAGTTTGAGGCTGTCTAATAAAAATTGATTGTATTGAAGCGTATTTTCAAACATGGGTAGTGGAAGTAACAAAATGTTGGGGTCGGATAGTTGAATGTCCGTCGTATCCACAATTCCGCATACGTAATTGAGCAGGGCGATGTTGTTTTTATAATCCGCCTTCTGTTGGTTGATAAGGAGTAGTTGTTGTTTTAAACTAACAAGAAAATTTAAGTAATCGGTTTGTTTGTACACCGTTTTTTCCGTTAGCTTTTTCAATGCGACTTCTTCCTTTTTTAGCAGGTCGCGTATTTCTTCGTTGTAAATGATTTCCTGTAAAATATTGTAAGCGACAATGTATTGTGACGCCACGGCCAATTTCAAGTCCTGTTCCGATAGTTTGACGGTATTTTGCAAGGTTTGATTTTCGAGGTTGTACGATTGCAATTGCGACTTTTTGTTACCACCGCCGATAATTGTCTGCCGCATGGTAAACAATGCGTTGAAAGTTCCATTGTCGATAATTCCCACATCGTAGCCCCAACCATTGATATTCGGTGCATATACATTGATAGTGGAAAAATTCACTTGCGGTTTGTAAGCCGCCCTGTGGATAAGGCTATCCAAACGATTTATCACCACTTGGTTTTGATAATCTTTCAACAATGGACTGTTTTTCAATGCCGAATTCACATAATAATTCAAATCCTTGGTTTGAGCGGGTAGCCCGACAGGAAAGATAAGTAAAATTGCCACAAAGGCACGAAGGCATAAAAATCCTCGTGTTTTCGTGTTTTTGCGGCAAATTGCTTTACAATTATCAATCACTTTCTTCATCCACTGTTTTTTTGCTCAACACTTGTCCGTCGGGTGTGAATACTATTTCCAATGATTCTTTGACTCTTTTAATTCCGATTTTCGTCAAAATTCAACTCCTGTCCGTGTCGAGATTGGCGGAACCTTCCTGTTTGTTCAACTTAAAAACAACTTCCTACTCATTTTTGTTTTCCATTTCCCACGCTGATTTTATTATGGTGTTGGCCTTGAATGCCGCAATCACTGCTGCCGGCACTTTGTCGATTGCAATCTTGTTTTTATTTATTTTAGCGTTGAAACTTTCCATCGAAGCGTTAGTGTTGCATTGTTCAAAGTAATTTATGATGGCTACATCGTTATTTCATGATTTCTATTACGGATTCGAAAAATTTCAATCTCATATTTTTCATTTTATGATACTATGTGCAAGTTTTGTAAGCTATACCTTTATCCCGTGTTTTGTTATAGATTCGCATTCATTCCATTGATAACGCATAGGTTTGTTGGATATCGGGATATTGTTCGTAGAGAATTTCGATCCATTGTTTTTGTCTGTCAGTCCATTTTGATCGGTTCTTCATCGGATATGCCGGTTATCTACGGGTATCCCCATTGCTGAGAATACCATTTTGTTCATATGTTTCGTTGGTATCTCCACTAGGAACAATAACTTTTTATTTCTCACTGTTCTCCTGGAAACCTATCCTGATCGGGTCCGTTCTTCGTATTTTTATATGATTGGTTCCTGCCACCGGATTCTCATCACCCAGATAAAAACGTACTTCCATATTTTTTTCAGTTAAGTCAGCGGTATACATCCATAAGGTACGTTCCGGTAACCCGCCTACTACACCGGCTTTGACATTATCAGCAAATGCACAAAGTACATTATCCAGAATGCGGGCAATATCCCCTCTTTTATATTTACCTGTATGTTTGCTGATAGCTTCGTCCAGGATGTAACGGCGCACATAGGGATTGTGTTCCTGCGATTTGTCCACTTCGGGAAAATCTTTGTATTCGGGATGTGTAAATATATGATAATTCGTAGCAATCAGCGGTTTATCTGACTTGGAGTCGTTGAATACGAATACCGTCGGTATTATTGTCAACTTCAAACACGGTAGCGTTACCTTGTGCATCTGCAATCAACCAATGTAATCCTTTAAAAGACTTCAAAAGACGATGCACCAGTAGTTCTTTTTTTGCTTCGGCTACAGTGGTGCACTTGGAGGCGACCATTTGCGAAAGCTGGCAAATAGAAAGTCCGGTGGCAAAACCTCCCGACAAAGCCGCACCGGAGGAAGTTGGTGCATCGGGATCAACCAAACCTGTGATAAACAATCCTTTTTCATTTATTACATCCAGGAACGGATTCAATAAATTCATTCCACTTACAGACAAAGTGGCGTAACCACCATCGGTAGGATGCATCTCTATCACTACGGATCGGTCGTTGATGTGATGTTCTCCTGTGTGAGGCGATTTATGAGCAACTTCAGAAAAAGTCAATTTGTAGTAATCATAGTTTCGTACCAACATAGGATGTCCGGTATCGGTGATGCTGCCCGGAAAAAATATTGCTGAACATGCCATGCCTTCTGGCGGGACATTATAGATTAATTCCGATGTATCGTAGATATCATGATACATATCTACACCGAATGCCCGACTCACTCCCTTAATGCGCTCCCTCATGCCCGGCCAGTTTCTTTCGAAGTATTCCATACGTGCCCGGGCATATACAGCATCGGCGTATCGGGATAACTGTACCCCATACTCATTTTTTGCTATCCCGGCTAATCCGAACCCTATTTCCTCGTTAGTGCCTTTTAATACTATATATCTAACTGACATGTAGTTTCCATCCTTTGCAGGCACCAAATACTCGTCTTTAATAATAACCCTTTCCATAATCGCATTCTTTAATGTGACAAATTCTCTTACTTTACTCTTATTAAAACAATAATATGAGAGTTTTGCACATCGATTGAGCAAATATTTATTATGGTATGATTTAGGTTGGCAAAATGAGCCAATGAGGCCATATGGTTTGGCTATAAAGCTTACATGATAAGCATGAGATCAGAATTAATTTGTATTAAAAGAAGACTATGACCTTTGTATTTTCTTACTGAACTTTGTCGTAGAAATAATATCAATGGGCGGATATTGAGTTTGTTTCTATTGCATCGTTTATTAGTTATTTATAAAAAATTATCATACCATACGGTATAGTATGTTGATGCAGGCTGATGATTGATATCTGTTTTTAAAAATATACACCAGAAACTGATTGATACGATTGTTTATCCGGAACGGATACGTAAGGTGTATGGTCAAAAAAATCATTAAACAAAATTTTTATAAATACTTAATAAATAATACTTAATACTTAATACTATATTAAAAACATTTTCTATTACTTCTTGTTATCATTAAGTAACCCGCAGAAACAGAAAAACTTTTGGACTTAATTTTTGTAAATCACAAAACAAAAAAATATTAAGTCACCAGATAGAGTATTTATTTACGTATTTAATTAAAAAAACATGTCATTACATTTATTAAAAAAACGCAACGAGAATGATCTCATATGTGACGCATACGCGTTACCAGCAGCCACGGGCAGTATTCCCAAATATAAAATGCCCAAAGACTCAACGGACGCAACAGTAGTAGCCGACCTCATTCTGGACGAGCTGTTACTCGACGGCAATGCCAAGCAGAATCTGGCAACTTTTTGCCAGACGTACGCTGACGGAGAGATCCATAAGATCATGGATCAGAGTTTGAATAAAAATATGATTGATAAAGACGAATATCCACAGACAGCGGAAATCGAAAACCGTTGTGTGAATATTTTAGCCAAACTTTGGAATTCGCCCGAAAGCACTTCTACCATTGGATGTTCTACCACCGGCTCTAGCGAAGCCTGTATGCTGGGTGGCCTTGCTATGAAATGGAGATGGCGTGAGAAAATGAAAAAAGCCGGCAAACCTACGGATAAACCGAATGTCGTTACAGGACCGATACAAGTTTGTTGGGAAAAGTTTGCGCGGTATTTCGACGTGGAATTGCGCCAGGTACCGATGGAACACGGCCGTCTGCTAATGACAACCGAAGAGATGCTGAAACGTGTGGACGAAAATACAATCGGTGTTGTTCCTACTTTCGGCGTTACGTTTACGTTACAGTACGAAGATGTAAAAGCCCTCAGCCATGCGTTGGACGATCATCAGAAAAAGACGGGACAGGACATTCCTATTCATGTGGATGCTGCTAGTGGAGGGTTTATTGCTCCTTTTATACAGCCTCATATTGAGTGGGATTTCAGGTTGCCCCGCGTAAAATCCATCAATGCTTCGGGACACAAGTTCGGACTGTCTCCTTTGGGCGTCGGCTGGGTTGTGTGGCGCGAAAAGGAGGATTTACCCGAAGAACTCATTTTCAGAGTTAACTATCTGGGCGGTGACATGCCTACGTTTGCCCTCAATTTTTCGCGTCCCGGCGGACAAATTGTTGCACAATATTACAACCTGTTGCGCAACGGATATGAGGGTTATCGTAGAATACAGCAGGCGTGCCTGGATCACGGGATTTTTATTGCCGAAGAAATCAAGAAAATGGGCTTGTTCGATTTGCTATACGACGGAAAAAGCGCTTTGCCCGGTGCTGCTTGGATGCTGAAAAAAGATGCTGGCGTAAAATTCAACTTATATGACCTGTCCGATAAATTAAGGGTTCGTGGATGGCAGATTGCCTCTTATTCATTGCCTGCAAACTGCCAGGATATGGTAATACAGCGGGTGGTGATACGTCACGGGTTCAGTCACGATTTAGCCCAATTGTTAATTGACGACATCAAACGCAGCATCGAACAATTGAACAGCCATCCCGTACAGTCAAGCCTTACCGAGGAGGAAGCAGGAGGATTCAAGCACTAACAAATTAAGAATTAAAAATTAAGAATGCTTCATTAGCGTTTTCCAATTTTTAATTCCTCATTCTTAATTTTATAAGAGATGGCTAAATCAAAATATATCACTACCTGGCAGCTGGCGTTGATGACGTCGGCTGCCATCATCAGCCTCAGGGGCTTGCCTATGATGGCCAAGGAAGAATTCACCATGTTCTTCTATATCTTCTTTGCCACTTTTCTTTTCCTCATACCGGCAGCTTTTGTGGGAGCCGAGTTAGGAAGCGCTTTTGCCGAAAAGGGAGGCGGTGTATATACATGGGTGAAGGAAGCATTCAACGAACACTTCGGCTTTGTTGCTATTTTTCTGCAATGGATACAGAATGTGGTTTGGTACCCTACGGTACTTTCTTTTGCAGCAGCGGCCGTCGCTTTCCTTATCGGGAAGCCGTTGCTGGCACAGAACGGGGTATATGTCGGAATATTTTCCATTGCCTTATATTGGTTTGCAACCTGGATAACATTCAAGGGAACTGCCGTTATATCGAAAATTACCAGCCAGGGATTTTTGATAGGGACGGTATTGCCCGGCGTGGTGATTATCATCATGGCTATTGCATGGATTGCAAGCGGGCACCCTATTGCGATGGAGCATATTCCCGATTCGCAATCCACTCTGGTAAGTGTGGTCGGAGGACACGACCATCCGCGTTTTTTTCCACATATATCAAATATCAGTAATATTGCTTTCCTGGCGGGTATCATACTGTTATTTGCAGGAGTTGAAGTTCATGCCGTACATGCAACAGAGATGAAAAACCCGAAAAAGCAATTTCCGGCAGCCGTATTTCTTGCAGCGTTGATCTCGTTCGTGCTCTTTACTTTGGGTGCTTTGGCTGTGGCCATCGTGATGCCCTACGATCAAATCAACCTGCAGGACGGTTTGATGCTTACGTTCAAAAGTGTATTCAGTACGTTCCATGTGGAATGGATGACCAATGTGCTGGGCGCTTTGGTTGCCTTTGGTGCCCTTGCAGGGGTGATGTCATGGATTTCGGGCCCCAGCCGCGGTTTGTTGTGGACTGCCAAGGAAGGACAATTACCGGATTTTCTTGCAAAAACCAACAAAAACGGTATTCAGTCTAACATCCTGATCGTACAGGGAATCATCGTTACCATATTGTCGTCGCTCTATTTTATCATTAAGGATGTGAGCGTGGCATTCTTCCTGTTGAGTGCCCTTACCATCGGCTTATATCTTATGATGTACATGCTGATGTATGCCTCTGGAATCAAATTACGGAAATCACAGCCTGATCTTCCCAGGTTATACAAGGTACCCGGAGGCAACGTCGGGATGTGGCTCATTGCCGGGATCGGATTCCTTGCTGTTGTATTTTCGTTTGTCGTTGCGTTTTTTCCACCGTCGCAATTGCCCGTGGGCAGCCCAGGCATGTATGTAGGACTGGTATTTGCGGGTAACGTCATATTTCTGAGTATCCCATTCATCATTAGCCTGATACAAAAGAAGAAAAGGTTGGCGAACATGGCAAATGAAGCTAAAAATATAAACTCATAAAACACTAAGAAACACAGGTGTGAAGTATGGATTGTTATTTTTCATTTTTTTCTTCATACCTGTGTGTGACAATAAATTCAATCAAGATGAAGAAATATGTATATTTCATAGGGTGTTTGGCTGCAATTTGGATTACATCTGAAATTTCCGCTCAAGACAGTAGCAGTATTAAAAGGAGGGATTTTCCGTTGACACGTAACGATATAGAAAATCAGAAACACGGACTTGTCATTACCGATATCAACGGAATTTCGCTCAAAATAGGAGGATATGTGCAAGCCGACTTTATGTATGATACGAGGGAGATGCTAAATCGCGATGCTTTTCAGCCTTCGTCCATTACCGTTCCAACCTACCATAACGGCGAAACCAATTTTAGCATACGCCAGTCTCGCTTAAGTTTTTCTGCAACAGGCCCGTTAAAATCAGGTAAAGAATTCAATGCTATACTTGAATTCGATTTATATGGTCCCGACGGAACTTCCAATCCGCGTATCCGGCATGCTTGGATCAGTATTGGAAAATGGGGATTCGGCCAATATTGGAGTAACTTTATGGACAGTAACATTTGGCCTAACCTGGTTGATTACTGGGGTCCTAATGCGTACGTATGGACACGGCAGGTGCAGTTGCGGTTTACTCAACAGCTAAACGATGCCAATACAATAGCTTTTTCGGTAGAGCAGCCCGGATCGGATGTGACGCTACCGGTAGATTCTGTCAATTGGCAAGTCCGTAATTTGTATCCCGATGTCACAGGCAGTTATACATTCAGTTGGAGTGAAGGTAACAGCCATCTCCGTTTGAGTGGCCTGTTGCATCCCATTACTTACCGTACGATAACAGATGACATGATCAATTTGATTGGCGGTGCATTTAATTTTTCCGGCAATATCCGGACTGTAGGCAATGATGCCTTTAAATTTCAAGCGTCGTACGGTACCGGTTATGCTCGTTATAGCGAAGATATTAGCGGACTTGGTTATGATGCTTTTCCCGATCCACTGGATGTTTCTAAATTGAAAACTTCCACGCAGCTTTATATTTGGGCGTTTTATGATCATTGGTGGAGTTCTAAATGGAGTTCAACCATCGGTTGGGGACATATCAAGGTAGATACCAAAGATTATTTGCCTGCAAACACCATTTCTTATACCAATTACGGAGCAGTCAACTTGCTTTGGTATCCTAACAAGTACTTCAAAACCGGTGTAGAAATTCTATACGGTAATCGGAAAAATTTGGATGGACAAAAAGGAGAAGATCTGCGTATTCAGCTCAGTGCATTCATAACCTTGTAGATAAGCAAATGACAAATTTAACTCATTCTCAGCACTTTATTGATTAATTAAAAATTACAAATAATATTCAAATGAAAGCAATCATTCAAAACACAATTTTAACGCTGATAATTGGCTTCTTATCGTTCAGTCCTTCCGTCATAAACAAAAGCTATGCACAAACATCCATCCAGCAGACGGTCGATGAGGCTCACCGTCAATTTACGGGAGTCAAGGAAGGGAAAAATGCCGATTATATTCCATTTTTGGCGAATATTCCGTCAAATCTTTTCGGGATTGTCATCATAACCAACGACGGAAAAGTTTATAAAGCAGGCGACACCCAATACGAATTCGGGATAGAATCCATATCGAAAGCATTTGTCCTGGCTCAGGCCATGCAAATAGTCGGGCCGGATTATATTGAAAAAAACATTGGAGTCGGCGCTACCGGAATGCCTTTTAATTCCATAATGGCTATTGAACTGGAAGGATATACGCCTGTAAGTCCTATAGTCAACGCCGGAGCTATGGCAACGAACAGCCTTATCAAAGGTAACACAAAAGACGAGCAGTTTGCCAAAATACTGAATTTCCTTAGTGACTTGGCTAATCGCAAATTAAAAGTGATTGACGAATTGTATAAATCGGAAGCAGCCACCAATCAACATAACCGTGCCATAGCTATGTTGTTGCAGGCTTATGGCCATATGTGGGCTGATCCGATAGATGCTTGCGACAGTTATACCAAACAGTGTTCCGTTGGCGTTACTGCCGAAGACCTGGCCAATATGGGTTCGGTTTTGGCCAATGGCGGTATGCACCCGGTTACAAAGAAACGTTTGATCAACGAAGAAAATGTTCCTAAAGTGCTTGCTGTAATGGGAATGGAAGGGCTTTACGAATCGACCGGCAGTTGGATGTATCATACTGGATTGCCCGGAAAGAGCGGTGTAGGCGGTGGTATACTGGCAGTTGTCCCTGGTAAAATGGCAATTGCGGCATTTGCTCCGCCTCTTGATGCTGCTGGAAACAGCGTTAAAGCACAAAAAGCAATTGAATATATTGCCGAAAAACTGGGATTGAACATCTATGCCGGGAAACGTTAACGTATTCGGATAAAAACTCCCTTCAAAGCTCTTTTGGTCATGAACAAGCGAATGTCGATGCGTGTGTTCGACGCCCATCATTATCACAGTAGCCATTATTGATGTGATCGTTGACCAGAGGAAAATATATTGCAATCGTATCCTTATTTTTTCTCAAGAGTCCTGACTTTTTTAAGCCGGGACTTTTTATTGGTTCAAGACATCTTTAGATGTGGATCCAGGTACTATGATGATTCAAAATTTATACTTAACTTTACTTAGAAATTTGAAAACATACCGCTAAAAGTTATCTTGAACTAAATTCAAAAAGGTAGCTGGTTATTTTTTGAAACCTATTGTTTTTAAAACAACTCTTAAAAATAGTTGTTTTATGAAAAAGTCAAACAGACAAGTGATCAAAAATACTGTGTTGTAGTAAAAATGGACTTGATCAAGTCAATAAAGAATATTTTCGATAAGGGCAAAGACAATCCTTCCCTCGATTTCTTCAAGTATATTGGTCCCGGACTACTTGTTACCGTGGGATTTATCGATCCCGGCAATTGGGCATCCAATTTGGCCGCCGGTAGCAATTTTGGCTATACCTTATTATGGATGGTAACCTTATCTACTATCATGCTTATCATTTTACAGCACAATGTAGCTCATCTTGGCATTGTCACAGGTAAGTGCCTGTCTGAAGCTATTACAGAATATTTTCCAGTTAGGTTGGGGCATACTGTACTTGGTACGGCTATGTTGGCTTCAGTGGCTACATCATTGGCTGAAATATTAGGAGGCGCTATTGCATTGCAAATGTTGCTGGGTATTCCGATAAAAATAGGTTCTATCGTTGTCACCATTCTTATTGCAGTGATGATCCTTACAAATTCTTACCGGAAAATTGAACGGTGGATCATTGGCTTTGTTTCTATTATAGGCTTTTCTTTCCTTTATGAACTTATACTGGCACCTATTCAATGGGATCTGGCCATAAAGGCGTGGGTTACTCCAGCCATACCGGAAGGTTCTATTATCATCGTCATGAGCGTGCTTGGTGCTGTGGTGATGCCCCACAATCTTTTCCTGCACTCGGAAATTATCCAGAGCCGTCAGTGGAACCTGCAAGATGAAAAAATTATTAAAAAACAACTTCGGTTTGAGTTTGTAGATACGATTTTTTCCATGAGTGTGGGATGGGCTATTAACAGTGCTATGATTTTATTAGCAGCCTCTGCATTCTATGCAAATTCCATTCCTGTGAGTGAATTGCAGCAAGCCCGGGAAATGTTAACCCCTATTTTAGGAAAGGGAGCGGGCTTTGTATTCGCCATTGCACTACTCTTTGCAGGAATATCTTCAAGCGTAACATCAGGAATGGCTGGAGGTACTATATTTGCGGGAATATTTGGTGAACCCTACGATATCAAAGACAAACATTCAAAATGGGGTGTTGCCATATCCTTGGTATTGGCATTGGTCATCATTATGTTTGTACGTCATCCTTTTATGGGTTTGGTTTATTCCCAGATGATGTTGAGCATCCAGTTACCCATTACTATTTTTTCACAAATTTATCTGACTTCAAACAAACGTTTGATGGGAAAACATGCCAATAGCAGGTTTTTAAATTTCATATTGTTGGCGATAGGTGCTATTGTTACTTATTTGAATATACGTTTGTTAATGAGTCTATTTGATTGAAGGAAAAAGCAATCTAAATAATATTCCTCAGTATACTTACTGTATGTTTTAATGTTTATCACAACTATTTTAATATTTACATTAATTTACTTAATGTGTATCTTAAATTATTTAATATTTATCGCAATTGTTTTAATGTTTATCACAATTATTTTAATGTAGACATTAAATATGTCTTTTTTATTCAGCTACTGCTCCATTCCCTTTTTTCATTTTCAGGAATTTTAGAGATGGGGAAGATATGATATTTTTCCCCAATCCAAGTTGATCCCATTTTCGGTCGATGGTAGCAATCGTTTCTTCCGAGGTTGTTACTACATTTGGCCAATTACGCTCAAAGTCATAGTTTTGAGGTAGTTTTAAACAAGCGTCTATGACTAATTGGCATCCATCTTCGGAAATTGTGATATCCCGTTCCGGATCGATGTTAGCAGATACGAGCCAGCATACGACATATAAATCGTGGATATCTGCTGTATCGTCTAATAAAATGAACACTTTTGCGGCAGTGAGTAATTCATCTCGTAGCAGTTGCTGGACAAGTTCTGCTGAAGTTTTTGTGCTTGGATGGTGTACTGATAACATCACTATCGGAATGTTATCATTCATCAAGCTTAAGTTCCAGTCTGTTACCGAGGAGTATGCTTGTTGCCAGCTTCCGTTGCTGATTTTCATTCGTTGTTCAAGAGTAGTTGTCGTCGCTTTTTTGTTTTCTTCCGGCCATTTGGTTGTTGCGTCAATTCCCAGTTTGCTGCCGAAGGCAAAACGCGGAGAGGCATGGTCAAGGACATCCAGCGGACCTTTTCCGAAAATGAGATCAGTTCGGAAATCAATTTGTGCAAGTGTTTTCTCGGCTAGTGCATGATAATCATCTACAGGACAATCCGTGACCAATAAAATTTTATTGAGCATCATTTGTCCCGCTCCCCAGAGCGAATGAATCGTTTTATATCCTTGTCCCGGATAGGTTTTGTTAATTTGTACCAGCGTAAGGTTATGTGCTACACCAGGTGCAGGCATATCCATGTTCTGTACTTCAGGAAGCATGGCTAATTTAATAGGTGTCAAGAATATGCGTTCGCTAGCTTTTTCTAAATAAGCGTCTTCTTGAGGCGGAATGCCAACAATGGTAGCCGGATAAATAGCATTCTTGCGCTGAGTGATGCAAGTTACATGAAATCTCGGATACCAATCGGCTAAAGAATAAAAACCAGTGTGGTCTCCGAAAGGCCCTTCCCACAATAAATCTTCTTCAGGATCCACATAACCTTCTATCACTATATCCACATCCTCGGGAACCTCTATATCTTGTGTGATGCATCTTACCATCCGTACTTTTTTACGACGGAGAAATCCAGCCAGGATATATTCGTCGATATTGTCGGGAAGAGGAGCTGTTGCAGCATAGATATATGCGGGGTCTCCACCTAACGCTACGGCTATAGGCATTCGTTTGCCCAATGTTTTGTATTCCTGGTAATGGCGAGCGCCTGTTTTGTGGCGATGCCAATGCATACCTGTAGTATGGTTGTCCATTACTTGCATACGGTACATCCCAACATTACGGATTCCTGTATGAGGGTCTTTGGTATGTACCGTCGGTAGGGTGATAAAACGTCCGCCATCTGCGGGCCAGCACTTGAGTATGGGTAAAATGCCGAGATCGGGTTTAGCGTGTATGATTTCCTGACATGTGCCATGGCCATTTATGGATTTAGGCATCCATGAAACAACACGTCCTAACTCGGTCAATAATTTGATTTTTTTACGCCAGCCTTCAGATTTTCCGGTGATATCTTTGAAAAGTTGTTCAATGATTTGTGCCGCTTCATCCAATTGTGATACGCCTAAAGCAGTGCATATACGCTGGGTGGAACCCATAGCATTCATGAGTACGGGGAATCCGGTACCAGTATTTTCAAACAATAATGCTTTGCCGCCATTAGGTTGCTTGCAAAATCGATCAGTGATTTCAGCAATTTCTAAGATTGGATCGACAAATTCACGGATACGAATCAATTCTCCCTGTTGATCCAGGATTTGGATAAAATCACTTAATAACATGTTTTTCGATAATGTTCAATTTCGAAAAATCTATTCCGTCAAAATTTCCCGAAGTCATGATCAGCAAATTCTTGTCTGCCCAATTCATTCCTTCTATATCTTGCAACAGGAGTTTCGAATCGGTATACACCTTGAGGTTAGATGCCCCAAAGGCTTTGTAAACAGCTTGCTCGTCAAAAAACGGTAATTTTTTGTGTTGCACTGTATCGGGATTATAATAGACAAGCGCCTCATCGGCATCCGCCATTGAATCGCGGTATTGTTCCAAAAAAATTTCACTCAGGCTGCTAAAGGTGTGTAGCTCCATACAGGCAACTAATTGTCGCGATGGATATTGTTGTTTGACAGCATGTATGGTCGCTTTCAGCTTGGAGGGCGAGTGTGCAAAGTCATAAAAGACATGTGTTTGGTTGCTTTGTGCCAATGTTTGTAACCGTCTGGCCGCTCCTTTGAAGCTTTCGATAGCTTGATAAAATTGTGTGTCGGAAACGCCCAATTCGCGGCATATCTGCATCGCTCCGCTGATGTTTTGTAAATTGTGTTCCCCAAAGATTTGCAGTGGGGTGGGAGGGGAGGCGTTGAGTAATGTTATCCCGTTTTTGATAGTATATGGATGTGTTGTATATGGAATGGTATGGATATTACGATTTTTTGTGTTGACCAGATTTCTGAGGATTTCGTCGTTTTCGCAATAGATCAGCGTTCCATTTGGTTCTATCAAATCGATAAACGTGCCAAATTGTTCTATATAGTTTTCAAAAGTAGGAAATACATTGATATGATCCCAGGCGATTCCACTAATTAAGGCAATATTGGGATGGTATAGATGGAATTTAGGCCGAGGATCCAAAGGGGAGGACAGGTATTCATCTCCTTCGAAGACTGCAATTTTTGCATTTTTGCTCAGACGCACCATGGTGTCAAATCCGTCTAATTGTGCACCCACCATATAGTCAAAATCCATGTAGCACGAACGCAATACATGCAGTACCATAGCTGTAATGGTTGTCTTGCCATGGCTCCCGCCAATAACAACGCGTAATTTATCCTTACACTGTTCATAAAGGTACTCAGGATAAGAGAAAATTTTTAGTCCTAAGCGGCGGGCTTTTTCCAATTCAGGATTATCATTACGGGCATGCATTCCGAGAATCACAGCGTCTAATCCCGGATGGATATGTTCTGGATTCCACCCTATAGTTGCAGGGAGTAACCCATGAGACGCCAAACGACTGTTGGATGGTTCAAAAATCTCATCGTCCGAACCGCTTACTTCGTACCCTTTTTCTTTTAAAGCGATGGCCAAGTTATGCATGGCACTGCCGCCAATGGCAATTAAGTGAATTTGCATCGAAATGATTTTGTTGTCAAAAATAATCAAATTAAGATGGTTTCGCAACTGAGGGATAGACGGCGCAAAATAGACGTAACCCCAAGTGGGTTAAGACTATCTGGTAATAAACATAAAATATTTATTGTCAATAAATTACGACCATTCCATACCTTATGGTATATTGAACAAAAACCATATAAAAAAAGCCGCCCTAAAGGCGGCTTTTTTTATATGAAGCCAGTGACTCTTATTGTACGATAGTTTTGAAAGTATTGTCTTGGAAATATTTACCAAATTCAATATCTTTCTTTGCATTGGCTTTCAATGCACTACTCTTCGAACAGGCTGTACGAAGGTTGTTGAACAATAAATCTGTGTTTTGCGTTCTTGCTCCGATAACGGCTTTCAGGTAGTATACCAAAGCATCTTCACTTTTTACAGCATTCAAGGTTGATAAAGCAGCGTCATTTTGTTTCGCCAATAATTTTGCCAACGCAGCATTTACTTCTACTTGGTTACCAAAATAACTGAGGGCATCGCTGTATTTACCTTGGATAATTTTAATAGTTCCGAGGTTATATTTCGCAGCGTCACTTGAACCTGCTGCGGTCAATAATTCTTCAGCAGCAGCTATATTACCTTCACGTAATGCAACAACCGCTAAATTGTTTTTCACGATATCATCATTGTTGATGCTTTTAGCTTCATCTAAAGCTGTTTTAGCTTCGCTGTTACGGTTCAAGTTCAGGTAAGCAACACCTAGATTGTTTTTGGTACGGTAATCAGTGGGATAATAACGGGCAGCAGCTTGATAAATAGCTAACTTCCTGTTGTTATCTTGAGTTAAAGTTCCAGCATATAAAATTTCTTCCAATTTCAATTTGCTAGGATCTTGATCAAATTGAGCGTTGATTTCAGCATCTGACAAGCCAATAACTTCAACATTTACCGTCATTTTTGAACGACGCAATTGGGGAAGAATTTGCACTTTGATTTCGTCGTATGCAGCAGCGATGTTTTTGATTTCACGTTCGCGAACTACAGGATCTGAATACATAGATAATACGCGCAAAATCAATTGCTTATCTGCAATATTTGATTCTTCCATCAATTTTTTGAAACCGTCCCAATCTTCCGGAGTAGCTACAACTTTCAAGAAATCTGATTTGGCCAATTCGTCAACTTTGGCAGCTTTGAATCCTTTGGTAAAGAATGTTTCACCAGTTTTTTCACGGCTGTTTGCTAATCTTTCATTCAAATCATAAGGACCGTCAGGCGAAGCATAAGCAGACAATTGCGCACCTGTGAATTGGATTCTTTCGTTTGCTTTAGCTGCTTTGATATCTTCGTTGAATTTCGTTATTTCCGGTTTTTTCGTTTCGCTGGCACGAACATCTGATTGTTGGATCAAGTATTTAATGTCAGCTTCATACGTGTTAGGAGTGATGCGGACATATTTGTCAGCAGCATAAACAGATTTGCCGTCTTTTTCAACCAATAAGCAAGTGGTGATGATACCATCGGCCAATTTGTATGGTTCAAAATCAAGTGATTTACTACCTTTCGATGCAGTTGCTTTCAACATCAATTCCGATAATTGGAATTCAGGTTTATAAGGAACTTTTGAAGCATAGTTGAATGTGCCACCATCAGCTTTAATCACTTTATTGTTTTCTTTTACAGCTTCTCCTTGCACTTTGTATGTATCAAAAGCTAGTTCGTTGCTTCCACTTTGTAAGGTGGGAGTAAGCGCCATCACAACATTCTTGTTAAAATAACTAGCAGGATAAGAACCATTGATAGATATAGCCACTTCGTCCCCAACCAATTCGAGTACAGGAGGATTAACAGTATATTTCACCTCATTGGCTTTATCTTTCATTTTTTTCAATGGGTTACAACCGCTGAACACAATGCCCACTACCAATGCGGCCACTAAAATCAGATTATTTCTTTTCATAGCTACTTGATTATTTGTTTTTAAGATTAAATTTTCGATATAATACCTGAAATAATTATGCAAATTTACTGATTATTTTTTCAAAACAAAGTTTTGGTTTATCAAAAAAAGAAAAATAAGAACATTTTTTTGTTAAAACAAACATATTCGTCAAAAAGAATCTTTTTAAACTACTTATTTTTAATAAAATAAACGTTTAAAGAAATCAATGATAGGCATCTATACATTGAGAAGTTCTAAGCGTTTTTAATATTTAACAGTCCAGATGTAAATTTGTTTAAAACAATTTGTTATATCTCAATTTTGAGCCGGGTACATTGTAGTAATTACTTGGAAATATGATACTATTGTATTGTAAAAATAGTTTTATCTAAATAGTATTTATCTAATATATTCTGCTCTGGAAGCATCTAATCGTAATAGGATAAATAGCAAAATAGTGAATGCCCATAAAGAAGATCCCCCGTAACTAAAAAAAGGCAATGGAATACCAATCACAGGTAATAAACCAATGGTCATACCTATGTTAATGGTGAAGTGTAAAAAAATGATGCTGAGTACGCAATAGGCGTATACGCGGCTAAATACGGATCGTTGACGTTCTGCTATGAATAATAGCCTTAGCAACAGCACGACAAATAAAATAACAACGACAGATGTTCCGACGAAGCCCCATTCTTCACCCACCGTGCAGAAAATGAAATCAGTACTTTGTTCGGGAACGAAATTGTATTTGGTTTGTGTCCCTTGTAAAAAACCTTTTCCAGAAAACCCACCGGAACCAATGGCAATTTTTGATTGATTGACATTGTATTCAATACCTAATGGATCAGATTCCATCCCAAGCATAACATGAATACGTTGTTGTTGGTGTTCACTGAGTACATTGTCGAATACAAAATCAACCGAAAAAGTGAAAAGTAATGCGCCTACAATAAATATGGTAATAGTGGACACAAAAGGGATTCGGCGGACGAACGATAAAATCAGAAAAACAACCGATGACAATAATGCAGCACCTAAAAGGATTTCGTGTATTTCGAAACGATGGTGCATGAGCAAATTTATCGACCAAAGAATAATAAATACAGCGATAAAAATGCCTAATCCTTTGAAAAAATCTTTACTACGTTTGCTGGTTATCCAGAAGGCAGCGAAACCAGTAAATATTAATCCGGCAATCAGGTATACCTGTACGTCTTGCAGCAGTAATGAGAGAATGAATAATACGACAGCCAAAATACCGAACAACAGGATACTTTGCGGCAGGCCTTCGCGGTATAAAACGATAAAAAAGGCCAAATACACCAAACATGATCCAGTGTCGGGCTGTAGGATAATCAACATTGGGGGAAGGAAAATAATAGCTCCCAGGGTGACGATGGTTTTAAAACGCATCAATCCTCCTGTATTATTTCCTAAAAATTTTGCCAAAGCAAGGCTGGTAGCTATTTTTGCAAATTCCGAGGGTTGTATTTGTACGTTGCCTATGATAAACCACGATCTTGCTCCGTTTACTTCCCGACCGACAACCAGTACGGCAAGTAAGGCAAGTATACAACATACGTATATGGGATATGCAAATGTAGTGTAGAACCGAATATCAAGCAAGCAAGTGATGATGGCTAATATCACTGCTGCAATAATCCACATCATTTGTTTTCCGTATCGTTGGGATAAGGAAAAAATGCTTGCATGTTCATCATCGAAAACCGCTGCATATATGTTAAACCACCCCATCAGGACGAGAAGGAGGTATAACCCGACAGTAATCCAGTCGATATCGCGAATGATGTTATTTTGCCGCCTCACGGTTGTCGTAAATATTAAAGTTCAACATTCTATCTTCCAGCCATAGACGGGTAATAGTTCCGGTCAGGTATTTTTCTATCATCAACGAAGCCACCGGGGCAGCCCAGGTAGCGCCAAATCCAGCATTTTCTACATATACAGCTATAGCTATTTTAGGATTATCCTTCGGTGCGAATGACATAAATGTTGCGTTGTCTTTTCCATGCGGATTTTGTGCTGTACCGGTTTTCCCGCACATGTCGATGCCGGGAATAGCAACTGCACGTGCTGTACCACCAGGGCCTGTTGTTGCATAGAACATTCCCTCTTTGATAACGGCAAAATGAGAAGTATCTACTGCCGTATAATTTCTTTTTGCATATTGTTCAGGCACTGTATCACGTCCGTTGATTTGCTTGATCAAGTGAGGCGTGTAAAAATATCCGCCATTAGCAATCAATGCTGCAAAATTGGCCATCTGCAAGACGGTATTGCCCATTTCGGCCTGGCCTATGGATAACGAAACAATGGTGAGCGATTTCCATGAACCATATCTGAATAGCGATCTGTCATAATATTCAGGAGAGGGAACGTTACCATTTAATTCCTGTGGTAAGTCAATTCCTAGTCTGTGGCCAAACCCAAACGATAAAATGTCGTTACGCCATGCTGCAAAATTATCCCGTACTGAACCATGTTTTTGATTGTCAAGTAATGTACGGAAAACATTGGCAAAATAAGCATTACATGAGTTGCCTATAGCTTGAGGTAAGTTCAGCGGGGAGGCGTGATTATGACATCCCATGTGAAAGCTTCCGACATTATATCCTCCGGCACATCCGTATAATGTATTAGGTGTAAGTGTACCTTCTTGCAAACCTACCAATCCCTGGGCTACTTTAAACGTAGAACCGGGCGGATAAGATGCCATTACTGCACGGTCAAATAAAGGTTTGCTCGGTTCGCGTTCCAATTTTTTGTAATTTTCTGATCGCACGCGTCCTACCAACAGCGCTGGATCGTAGTTAGGCATGGATACCATGGCTAAGATTTCCCCGGTAGATGGTTCAATTGCTACAACTGCCCCCCGTACTTTGGCCATCAATTTTTCAGCATATGCTTGTAAATCGGCATCGATGGTAATGGTTAGGTTGGATCCGACGATGGCCATCGTGTCTAAGTCGCCATCATGAAACGAACCAACAATACGGTTGTGTACATCCACCAGCAATATGTTGACTCCTTTTTGACCACGAAGTTCTTTCTCGTAAAACCGTTCAATACCACTTTTGCCGATATAGTCACCCATTCTGTAATAACTGTCTTTTTTGATATCCGACGAATCTACTTCGGTAACATATCCTAATAAGTGTGGGGCAATGGGCTGAACATAGCGACGAAGAGTACGCGCTTGGACAAAAAAACCAGGAAACTTATATAAGCGTTCTTGTAATACTGCGTAGGTTTCTGCCGACATTTGTTTGAGAAACAGAGATGGCTTGTATGTGGAATACCCTTTGACTGTTTTCAGTTTTCTGAAAGTTGTTTTCACCTCTTCTTTTGTCATACCAATGATCTTGGCAAGTTCAGTGGTGTCAAAAGCACGTACGTGACGAGGAGTGACCATTAGGTCGTATGCAGCTTCATTGTTGACGATTTGTTTGCCGTTACGGTCAAGAATTAGTCCTCGAGCCGGATATTGCGTTACCAATCTTTGCGAATTGTTGTCGGCGCTCACTTTGTATGAAACGTCAACTACTTGTAGCATAAACAATCTAACCAGCAAGACGAGTCCAACTAGGATAATGCAGGCACTAATGATATATTTCCGGATATCAAATTGGTTCATTTGGGTCGCATAGTAAGAAACTGCCAAATAAGAATCAGCAAAAGGGTAAAGATGCTGCTTGCTATGGCACGGAAGGTGGCCGGTATGAAATCTACCCAGTTGAAAGATTCAATCCAAAATAGGATGAGATGGTGGGCTAACACCAGTACGGCGGCATATTTTATGAACCAGGAAAAACCTAAAGATTGTATGGTAGGAGTCATGCCAGATTCATAACCGTCGTGCGGAGCAATGAAACGGAGTAAATGATAACGGAAATACGCCATAAATACAGTCGCTATGGTGTGATAACCTACGGTGACAGATGCAATATCAATGACCAAACCCATGACAAAAGCAGAAACCAACAATAACCATCCGGGTGTTTCAAACGGGAGCAGCAATACAAATAACACATATAGATATGGGTTAACAAACCCGCTGAATTGTATGTTGTTCAAAATGAACAATTGCAAGAAGACCAACAGGACGAAACGAAATACGTTGATGGAGATTTCCCTAATCATGGCACATCGGATGTTTGTTGTTCGAGTGTTTGCTGTTCGGCTTGCATCAAGTCTTCGATGATTGTTACATAATGCAATTTTCGGAAATCTGTAGCTAACAGCACCTCAATGGTATAAAAACTCCCGTCCTTTTGGCTGACTTTTTCCACAGTACCTACCGGAATACCTTCAGGAAAACTATCCGAATATCCTGAAACTACCAATGAATCGCCTATGGCGACGGGTACGTGCAACGGAATTTCATTCAAGATAGCATGACGGTACGAACGTCCATCCCAAGTGAGCGATCCGAAAAAATTATTCTTTTTGAATTTTGTACTTACCCTAAAATTACGGTTAATGACTGGTAACACGGTAGTGAAATGTTCGGACACACCGTATACAATGCCGACAATTCCGTCAGGACCGATAACAGCCATATCAACTGCAATGTTTTGTTCTTTTCCGCTATCAAGCGTGATGTAATTATATTGTTTGTTTACCGTATTATTGATGACTTTCGCAGGAAAGTATACGTATCTTCGTATATAAATGGAATCTTTTCGAATTGTGCTTTTTGTGTTTACCACATGATATGATTCGGGAAGCATACCCCTGAGTTGCGCATTTTCATTGACTAGTTGCCGGTTTATTTCTTTTAGGTAGAGGTAGTCATGCCAATTATTGATTTGTTCATAGATATTACCGGAGATAACATTCGTGGCTTTTACAAAAGAAATTCGCTGTATGTAGTTGTTTTGAATCAACAAAAAAATGCCTATTCCTTCCAATACAAGGAATAAAAAAAGCATATGATGCGTTTGGAAAAAGCGAATAAGTGTACGCATTAGGTTAATTGACAATGAATCATGAACAATTAACAATGCATCAAGGATAATTGACGAAACGCTGTTTATCGGATATCTACCGATGGTCAATTACCCATTGTCAACTGTCAATGGTGAATTGAATTACCGCATTAAGAAGGAAAACTTATCTACATTCTTCAAAGCAATACCTGTTCCACGAGCTACGGCACGCAGAGGATCTTCGGCAACCCTGAACGGGATATTGATTTTATCGGTTAATCTTTTATCCAAGCCCCTTAAGAGAGCTCCTCCACCTGCCAAATAGATACCGTGTTTGACAATGTCAGCATATAATTCGGGAGGTGTTTGTTCCAATACGTCTAAAATAGCTGTTTCGATACGCGAAATGGATTTATCAAGACAGTGCGATATTTCTTGGAATGAGACAGGTACTTCTACCGGTAGGGCGGTCATCAGGTTCGGGCCCCGAACAATGAAATCCGAAGGCGGTTCTTCCAAATCAGGTAACACCGATCCGACTTGTATTTTAATATCTTCAGCTGTACGTTCGCCAATACGGATGTTGTGTTGTTGACGCATATAATCCTGGATGTCGGCTGTAAAAATATCTCCTGCTACCGTGATAGAACGGTTGCACACGATACCACCTAAGGCAATCACTGCAATTTCCGAAGTACCTCCTCCTATATCAACTACCATGTTGCCTTCCGGTGCTATCACATCAAGACCAATCCCAATAGCCGCAGCCATAGGTTCGTAAATCATATATACGTCGCGACCGCCTGAATGTTCAGCTGAGTCGCGTACTGCACGGACTTCCACTTCTGTACTACCCGAAGGAATACATACCACCATCCGTATGGATGGTGTAATCCAGCGGCTACGAGTGGGAATCATTTTAATCATTCCCTTAATCATCTGCTCTGCAGCGTTGAAGTCGGCAATAACGCCATCCCGCAAAGGACGAATGGTTTTAATGTTTTCATGTGTTTTGCCATGCATTTGGCGTGCTTTTTCGCCTATGGCAACCAATTTTCCCGAAATACGATCCACTGCTACAATTGACGGTTCGTCAACCACTACTTTATCGCCATGTATGATGATGGTATTGGCAGTACCAAGGTCCATCGCTATTTCTTGCGTAAACGAAAATAATCCCATTTTTACTTTTATGTTTTATGAAATTTCAAGCTTAAGGTTGAAGATTACCTATTTGGCCGTAACTTGAAACTTATTCTTTACTTTACGTTTTTTATATTTTTTTGTTTCAAAAATTGATGTTTTCGATATTTTTATTTTAACCATCAATATATCCATCTGATGACAGATGAAAATAGCTTAATTTTCAGGATATTAATGCTTAAAATGTCTTATTCCCGTCGTCACCATAGCGATTCCCTGTTTGTTACAGCAATCGACAGATTCATTATCGCGTATCGAACCACCAGGTTGTACTATGGCTTTCACTCCTGCTTCTCCTGCCAGTTCTACGCAATCAGGAAACGGAAAATAAGCGTCACTGGCCATGACTGATCCTTTCAGGTCGAAGTTGAAATTCCGCGCTTTCTCGATGGCATGCTTTAATGCATCTACGCGCGATGTTTGACCCACTCCGCTGGCTAATAGTTGCTTGTTTTTTGCTAGTACAATGGCGTTCGATTTGCTGTGTTTGACAATTTTATTGGCAAACACTAAATCGACTAATTCTTTTTCAGTAGGCAACACCACCGTCACAGGTTTCATATCCTTAGTGGTTTCGGTGGCTTCGTCTTTGTCTTGCACAACGACGCCGTTTAACAGCGATCTAAATTGTTGGTGTGGTAGTTTATTGCCCTTTTGCTGGAGCAATATTCTATTTTTCTTTCCCTTCAATAAGTCGAGGGCTTTTGGTTCAAAATTGGGTGCAATCAGCACTTCATAAAAAAGTGCATCGATTTCACTGGCTGTTTTATCGTCTACTGTCCGGTTGGTAATCAGCACCCCGCCGAAAGCAGACACGGGATCTCCGGCCAATGCTTTTTTCCAAGCGTCAAGTAATACTTCGGATGAGGCCAAACCACATGCATTATTGTGTTTCAATATGGCAAAGGTCGGATCGTCGAATTCGGCAATCAGATTTACAGCTGCATCGATGTCCAATAAATTGTTGTAAGATATTTCTTTTCCATGTAGTTTTTCGAACATAGCATCGAAATCGCCAAAAAATAAGCCTTTTTGATGTGGGTTTTCGCCGTAACGGAGTATCATCCCGTCAGAAAAACTTTGTTTGAAAACGGGCTCTCCTAATTCTTGATTGAAATAGTTGAAGATAGCCGAATCATAATGAGATGATACATTAAATGCCGCTGCTGCAAATTTACGCCGGTCTTCCAGTGTAGAATCTCCATTTTTGGTGTTCAGCAGATCCAACAATGGCTCGTACTCACGTTTAGATGGTACAATGACTACATCTTTATAATTTTTGGCCGCAGCGCGTATCAATGATATACCGCCAATATCTATTTTTTCTATCACAGATGCTTCAGAAGCGCCGGATGCTACCGTTTCCTCAAAAGGATACAAGTCTACGATGACCAAATCAATATCAGGAATACCTAACTTGGCAGCTTCTTCACGGTCTTTGCTTTCGTCGCGACGGTAAAGAATACCTCCGAAAATTTTCGGATGTAATGTTTTTACCCGTCCTCCAAAAATGGACGGATAGTCAGTCAACGATTCGACTGAACTCACTTGCACACCAAGTCCTTCAATAAAATCCTTGGTTCCGCCGGTAGAATATATTTTGACTTGTAAATTGTCTAATTTTTTGACAATTGCATCAAGGTTGTCTTTGTGGTAAACTGAAATCAGTGCCGATTTTATTCTTTTTGTTTCGCTCATCAACTTAATCAACTAACTTTTAAAGCTCGCAAAGGTATTAAAATTCAGATAATATTTTAGCAAGGATGGGAGAAAAATAAAATAATTTCTAACAAATGAATTGTATTCGAAAAATGTTTCTTACCTTTGCACGCCGAAATAGAAAATACGAAAGATATTAAATATTTGTCAGCAATGGATTTGATGAAGTTAGTTCAGGAACAGAATACTGTTTCGAAAGAGTTCCCGAAATTTGCAAGTGGAGATACCATCACCGTTCATTATAAAATTAAGGAAGGTAATAAAGAGCGTATCCAGCAATACAGGGGTGTGGTCATACAGCGTAAGGGCGGTAGCGGAAACGCTGCTACGTTTACTGTACGTAAAATGTCAGGTGAAATAGGAGTCGAAAGGATTTTCCCTATCGCTTCCCCCTTTATTGAAAAAATAGAAGTCAATAAATATGGTAAAGTGCGTCGTGCTAAAATATTCTATCTGAGGAATTTGACAGGTAAAAAAGCACGTATTGCAGAAAAGAAGTTCACGGCACCAGCTTTATAGTAATAGATATTTTCTACATCATCATATCAGCCACCGTCAAGTATATATTTTATAATGTGCTTGACGGTGGCTGTTTTTGTTGTTGCACGAGATTTATTCAAAAAGACTTTCGTCTCTGATTAGTAACAGGATACCCGATTGTGAGACGATGATATACTTTTCGCCGTTAAATTCTATTTCGTAAGCGCTATTTTGCAAATATACAGCCAAATCGCCTTCGCGCGGTTGTAATGGCACATATTTAACCTCATCGTTTTTGTTTTTCCAAGGTTCATCAATTTCAGCAATGGCCGGAATGGGATAACC
>JAVBMZ010000142.1:0-4771 GCA_031551935.1 Bacteroidales bacterium | reverse complement strand
ACCATGCTATTGGCTTTCAATGTATCCAGCGGTTCTACGACTGGTTTTCCGTTGATGGAAATGGTATGGACTTTATTTGAAGGGATGGGTGGTTTTAATGCGGGATCGCCCAACAATGCATAACACAATTTATTGACCGTAGCGCTTGAAGTATTTTTAGCTTTCCGTAACATATCACCCAGTCGATGTTCTTCTCCTTCGGAAGGTTGTGTAAACAATGCGACAAAAAACCTAAGGTTGAATTGGAAATTTTGATCGGAATAAACCAGGCGGGTACTGGTTAATAAGGCAATACCACCTCCGCTAGGACTTAAAACAAGGCTTTCTCCGGCTGAAGATTTCACATAATCGTCATAACGGCCAAAATCGCAAGTAGCGACTACAAATAACGGGTATATTTTATTCGTCCATTGACTGATACTTGTAGCAGTAATAAGCCTTTCTTCCGCCAATCCGGTTTCATTACCATGTCCGATATAATTGACCAACAAACATCCCTTATTTAATAAATTGTCCAATCGTTGCACTACTTCAGGATAACGATGCCCGTCTACAGTAGCAACTTGGGGAAAAGCTTCGCAGTATAATTTATCGATGGTATATTGCGGATGATACATGCTCATGTAAGAAGCTAAACTTTCCGATTGTGAAGTGTGCGCATTACCGTCTCCATCGTCGGCAATCAATCCCATCAGGTTAGGCCAGTCGCTTTGTATTTCTGTACCCATATATCTACGTATTTTATCTACAGCGTTTTGGGCTTCTTCTGCTGTTTGTACAGGCAGTCGTCCGATACCAATGTTGATCAGGCCATCTTTTATCGTTTGGTCATTCGCTAATACACCAAAATAATCGTCAGATACATATGACTCGACGCTATTAGACGAATTAACCGATTGATAGGTAACGATGAAATTGGTGTTGGTCTTGGCAATACCGTTGTTCACAAGATTCGATTTATTGTCGTATGAACCATCGCCCATCAATAGAAGATATTTAAATTTGATCGAAGACGTTTTTTCGTGCAATAGCTTCATAAAATTACGAATAGCTGCAGGATCTTGCATTCCCGATGAAAACTCGTTGTATATCTGCTCGGCGGTGACCACCGCGACATTAAAGTTGTCTTCCCCACTGTGCAGGTCGGCCAATTGTTGTGCAGCATCCATGAAATCAGGGTGTGTAACGATTACCATATCTACATTGTCCATAGCATGCAGATTTTGGTTGTCAATGTTGGTTTTACCCTGAAAAACAGGTGTTAACCATCCGGACGAAGCATCAAACGCAACAAATTCGCGTAAATTGTCCGTTGTTGCAGCGAAACTTAAGGTCGTTCCTGATATGGATGTATTAAACCTTTTGATCTGGTGCATATCGGTAATGTCCCATATTTGCGTATTTACTGAAGCATTTATTATCTGAAACTGGGTAACTTGCCCGCTTCCAACAGTGTGTGTGTCCCTAAAAAACATCTGGGACGATGTCATGCTCAGTTTACGCCGGGCATGTAAACGGAGATAATCCAACCAACCTTCGGCAGATGTATTTCCGTTTTGGTTCAGCGTGAGACCGATGGATATGTTGCCTGATGTTGCCGTAAAAGAGGCACTGAAAAATGCTTCCGAAACGTATTGAAATCCTGAAATAGTTGGCAATGTTTTTTTTGCAATTTGTTGTCCTCCATAATTGGCTTCGAGAAATGACGAGGTGCTGGAACGTGCCATAAAATTGACATCCAGGTTCACTGGAGCACTTAAATCAATGTCGGGAATATGAAATGAAAAAGCAGATGTTGGCGAGCTCCTGTAAAAATGTTCGCCGTACCAATACCTTCCCGATCTAAGCGGGTTGAACAGCTCTTTTTCATAGTATAAATGTTCGTCGAATGTGACGGAAGTTTGTGTGATAGCGGCGGATGGCGCTTCTTCCGTTGTAATATGTTTTCCTCCATGTTGCGAAGTAATGAAATAACAAGATTGGTTGTCCCACAAATGAAGCGAATGGGTAAATGTTTGATCATCTTCATTATACTGCCATACTACTGGACCTTGTCCGTAAAATAGGATATAATCGCCTTCATTAAATACACCATCACTTCCAGCATACATCCAAATGGGTATTTCTTGTATATCATCTGTAGAGTGTTCGTCAGCTTTTTCTGGTAACATACTTCCGCCAGACCCATATATTCGTACATTAGCAGGATCGTTGATCCCCAGATTCCGTAATTCCGTGTAGGTGATACGGTATATGCCGTCCTTGGTAATAAATATTTTATACCAATTGCCCGACGCCATTACCGACGAGGAATTTTCGTCGCAATGCGCATCAATAGATACCAACCATAACAATAATAAAGCAAAAAACCCGTTTTTCAATACGAC
Source organism: Bacteroidales bacterium (assembly GCA_031551935.1). Taxonomy (GTDB): domain Bacteria; phylum Bacteroidota; class Bacteroidia; order Bacteroidales; family UBA4181; genus JAIRLS01. Next base: position 2,384 of record JAVBMZ010000142.1, on the reverse strand, counting down.
TGACATGAAATAATCTGATGCAAAAGTAAAACCTTTTGCTGCAAAAAACGTACAAGTATCATGTATATTCAAAATACAAAAGCATAAAAAGCTTTTATGAGTGTTAAGTCAAACAACCATTTTGCTATTCGGTTTATTTTCATTGTGATAATAATGCAAGGATTTTGCCCGTCTCCTTCGAAGGGACAAGATGCTGTTTTTTCACAATTTATGTTTGATGCGTTGAGTGTTAATCCAGGTTTTGCTGGCATTAATGATTATATCACAATAGCTGCTGGATTTCGCGATCAATGGCCGCTGATGGACAATGCTTATATTACTTATTTTGCATCTTACGATCAGAGGTTGAACTCTATCAATAGCGGTATAGGATTACAGGTGTACCGTGATGTAGCGGGAGGTGTATATTCGCGTACTTCGGCTGAATTGTATTATAACTACCAATTTAAACTGTCTGACGATATTATACTGTCGCCCGGATTACAGATTGCCGTGGTACAACGTGCTATGAATGCTGCAAGCCTTACCTTGCCTGATCAGAATCCTTATTCGGGTACTTTTTCTGAGTCATTGTCTGATAGATCGGCACTGTTTCCCGATTTTGGATTTGGTATCGTAGCTAATTTTTCAGATCGTTACAGTGCAGGAATAGCTGCTCATCATTTAAATGGGGTGAGTGAAACTTTGTCTGAAGTCAATGCCAAGCGAACGCCTTTGAGTTTGAGCGCACATTTTATATCTTATTTTCCTTTACGTTTTGGAAAATTTGACAAACGAAAATTGGTTTTTTCCCCCGGATTATATTTTAAACAACAACAATATCAAGATTTTTTTTCAATTGGGCTAAATGTGGCGTATGAGCCTGTTTTTATAGGGTTATGGGCACGTACGGCATCCATGTTTGAACCGGAATCTGTAATTTTTTTAGTTGGATTGGAACAAATTAATTACAGAATCGTATATAATTATGATTACAAGTTGGCAAATGCGAACGGAAATTTTCCAGGCACAGGTGCACACGAAATCACTTTGGCATTGAAAATCCAACCAAAGAAAAAAATGCGTACAATAAAATGTTCAAAATATAGTTTTTAGAATTATCCATATATTTGCTCGTTTTTAACTGAATAATATTTACCTTTGAACCGAAAATAATTTTTAAACAATGAATTATAGAATTTCAGTCATAACACTGCTGTTAGCGTCAATATTTTGCGCTTCTTCCTGCCGTCTGTTTAAAGGAGGACACGAAAAGTCATCTACGACAGGGTGGAACTACAACGATCCTGATTATGGTGGATATGAAGTAAAACATGTGCCCGAACAGGAAACCGGTCCGGGGTTGGTATTTATCGAAGGTGGTACTTTTACCATGGGGCGTGTGGCTCAAGATGTGATGTTCGATTGGAATAATGTTCCCCGTAGGGTTACAGTTGAGTCGTTTTATATGGATGAAACGGAAATCGCCAACGTTGACTATAAGGAATATCTTCACTGGCTTCGTAGAGTATATGTGTCTTATCCTGAAGTATACCGTAAAGCTCTGCCTGACACATTGGTATGGCGGAGTAAATTAGCTTATAACGAGCCGTTGGTGGAAATGTATCTGCGTCATCCTTCATATAATGATTATCCGGTGGTGGGCGTTAGTTGGTTGCAAGCCAATGATTATTGTTTGTGGCGTAGCGACCGTGTTAATGAAATGATTTTGATCCGTGAAGGCATTCTTGAGCGCGATCCTAACCAAAAAGATGAAAATAATTTCAATACCGATGCTTATTTGGCAGGACAATATGAAGGTGTTGTTCGTCAGAACCTTAAGAGCATGGATCCCAATAAAGAAGAAAGGCGTGTCATGATGGAAGACGGCATCTTATTGCCAAAATACCGCCTGCCAACTGAAGCAGAATGGGAATATGCTGCGTTGGCATTGGTTGGAAACTCGTATGATGAACGTATTTATGAAAGGAGAATCTATCCGTGGAATGGTGATGTTCAACGGAACCATGAAAAAAGATACCGTGGGGTAATGTTGGCCAACTTCAAACGTGGACGTGGTGATATGATGGGTGTTGCAGGTGCATTGAACGATGCTGGTAGCACTACGTTGCCTGTTGCTTCGTTCTGGCCTAATGATTACGGCCTGTATTGTATGGCAGGTAATGTCAATGAGTGGGTATTGGACGTATATCGTCCGATGTCTTTCGAAGATGTGGAAGATTTTAATCCTTTCCGTGGTAATGTGTTCAATGTATTGCAAGTGGACGAAACAGGAGCGCCGGTTGAAAAAGATAGTTTAGGTCATATGAGGTATGTACCTATCACTGCGGAAGCTGCGATGAGCCAACGCCGCCAATTTACCAAATCGGATTACCGGAACTATG
>JAVBMZ010000046.1:0-12911 GCA_031551935.1 Bacteroidales bacterium | reverse complement strand
CCATTCTGCCGGCAACCTGCTTATTGCTACCGGTGGATTGGCTTGCCCACAAATAGGGGCAACGGACATCGGGCACAAAATAGGCAAGCAATTCGGCCATAAAATTATCCCGGCAAAGCCTGTTCTTGTCGGATTAGTATTACAACCCGATTCCGGTTTGCGTAACCTGCAAGGTATCAGCTTGCCGGTAAAAGCTTCTATTGCAAAAAAATGGAAGTAACCGAGCCGTTATTATTCACCCACAAGGGGCTAAGCGGGCCGGCTATATTTCAACTTTCCTGTTGTTGGAAAAAAAGTGAATCCGTTGTGCTGGATTTTTTGCCTTCCGAAAATTCCATAGAATTGATGAATTTGCCGGATAACGGAAAACTGCACGCCAAAACCTTATTTTCCCGTTTCTTACCCGGCAGGCTTTTACAATCCATTCTTCCGGAAAAACTATCTTCTAAAAAGATAGCCGAATTGAGCAAAAAAGACAGGACGGAAATAGCTGCGCAAATCCATGCCTTTTCTATACAGCCTGTTGGTACGGAAAGTTTTTTGAAAGCCGAAACTACAAAAGGGGGCGTAGACACTTCTCAGATTAATCCTAAAACAATGGAAAGTTTGTTGGTTCCCGGATTATTTTTTGCCGGCGAAGTAGTCGATGTTGCCGGTAAGTTAGGTGGTTACAACATCCATTGGGCTTTTGCCAGTGGATATATAGCAGGGAGAAATTTTTCGGCAGGCAACCGGGTCGATGCCCTAAAATAGTAGTCCTGTCGATTTTAAAGCGTAATTTGCAACCGACGAATCTGTTATTCGGGAGACTAAAAATATGATAGACCAATTTATAGCATACATTTCACAATTTGGCAATTTAACCCGGCAACAAATTACGCTGATTGCAGCAAAGGCAAGCGAATTGGAACTTCGCAAAGGCGAGTATTATGCTGAAGCGGGAAAAGTTTTAAAACAAGTCGGATTCCTTGCAAGCGGTATCGTTCGGATTTGCTATCATGACAACAAAGGCGAAGAAATCACCCGTTACTTTTTCAACGAGAATCATCTGCTTTTTATTTGGAAACTTTTTGAAGAAGATAGGACACTTTCCGAATGCATACAAGCCATTACTGATTGCAAGCTCATTGTATTTTCAAGAAAAGACTGGATGGATATTTCGAACGCCATTACAGGTTGGGACAGCATCGTTCAGAAAATAGAACGGAAAAACCTCACTGAAGTCTTGGACAGGCGAGCGACGTTAGTTTCGGAAGATGCTACTACCCGATACCTGAAATTTTTAGAAAATTTCCCGACATTGGCTAACCAAATTCCGCTCTCTTACATCGCTTCCTATTTGGGCATCACCCAATCTTCGTTGAGCAGGATAAGAAAAAATATCTGCTGAGTCACTTTTTGCCATTTGGCAAATGATTTCATTTTTTTACGGACGACCTTTGCATCAGTATAAATTTTAAAACAATAAAAAATGAAATCAGCATTGATCACAGGAGCCAATAAAAGCATTGGTTTGGAAATAGCAAAACAACTTTCGAAAAAAGGAATATTGGTTTATTTAGGTAGCCGTGACATTGAAAAAGGAGAAGATGCTGTAAAAACATTAACCGGCGAAGGTTTTCAAAACATCAAAGCTATTGAAATAGATGTTACCAAGCCTGATACGATTTTGTCGGCACGAAACATCATCGAAAAAGAACAGGGTAAGTTGGATATTCTGATCAACAATGCAGGCATTAACGGAGGTTTGCCGCAAACAGCGCTTACTGCGAGCGTCGACAGGTTCAAGGAAGTGTATGAAACCAATGTGTTTGGCATTATAAGCGTTACGCAGACGTTTATCGATTTATTGAAGAAATCGCCCGAACCCCGCATTGTGAACGTAAGTTCATCCCAAGGTTCTCTCACTTTAGCAAGTGATCCGGACTATAAATATTACCAACATAAGGGCGCTATCTATCAATCATCGAAATCGGCGCTTAATATGTACACCATTGCGTTGGCTTACGAACTGCGCGACACGGCATTCAAGGTAAATTCGGTTGACCCGGGTTTTACCAAAACCGATTTCAACCATCATCACGGAACTGGCACCGTTGAGGAAGCCGGAGAACGTATCGTGAAGTATGCCTTGACTGACGCAAACGGCCCGACAGGAAAATATTTCAGTGAAGACGTAAATCCCGAAACAGGGGAAATTCCGTGGTAAGCGGGGATAAGAAAATGAATTACAAAATTGAATTTTATAGAGCGAGCCAGCACATCAAAATCTGTTTAAAAATAAGACCAGTAAAATACACATCTGAATACAGTTAATCGTTTAATTGACAACAACATTGCTTCTGGAAAAGGGTTAGTACATCACTATTAATACGGTTCAAAAATATGTAGACAGGCTTGTCCTTGTAACCGAAAACAAATACATTATAGAATCTGTTATCATTATAATGGTCCTTTACTTTATCAATAAGCAGGAAAAAACATTAAAGAAATGGGGAATGTAAGTCATGGACACCAGAACATTCTTCCTGATATTGTTTCTCTGTATTGCTGTCAATCATTCTTTTGCCCAGCGAGGAAAGTTTGTGCAAAATGCCATTGAAAACAAGCTAGACAGGGATGCCACACCCAACAAAGGACCGATTCCTGACTACGCAGACTTGTTCTACTGGGCGGCATCGCCCCACAAACGCGATATGTCGGACAGTATTCCCATCGGAGTGAAAGATGAAGTTCGTACCCAAGATGCTGATATGTTTTTTATTCACCCGACTACATACATCGGAACGGACGAAAATATTTTGAACGAGGATTTCAACCGCATGGAATGGCTGGACGAACTATCCTCATTAGCTTGGAATGCCGACCTTACGGATTCCACCATCAACAACAGAACCGATACGCGAACTATCCTCAACCAAGCCACTGCATTCAATGGTAACTGCCGTATTTTTGCTCCCCGCTACCGTCAAGCAAATATCAAAGCATTCATTATTCCTGAATCGGCTTCTTCCCAAGAGGCATTCGAATTGGCGTACGATGACATCAAAAATGCATTTGAGTACTATCTGAATCATGAAAATAACGGACGGCCTGTTATCATTGCTTCGCACAGTCAGGGAACACTTCATGCCATTCGTTTGTTACAGGAGTTTTTCGATGAAAAACCGCTGCAATCCCTTTTGGTTTGTGCTTATCTTATCGGCCATCACATACCCGTTGATGTATTCAAACATATCCCTATGAGTGTAACTCCTGATGCTGTTGGTGGTTTTGTGGGTTGGAGAAGCTATCAAAAGGGAGAAATTACCCCGAATATCAAGTTGGAAAACGGGAATTCTTTATGCATTAATCCACTGACATGGTCTGATTCGACCAAAGAAGCTTCCGTTAATCCGAGTTCGGGAATGTTATTCAATTCAATCATTATAAAATCGGAACAGTTGAAAGCGCAAATCGAACCGTCATCCAAAATATTGTGGGTAACGTTGCCTTCAATGAAAAATACCAGTATGAAACGGGCAAAAAACTTGCATATATTCGATTACAATTTGTTCTGGATGGATATTCGTAATAATGTCAAAGTGAGGATTGGAGCTTTCAGAAATAAGATATGAAAAACAAACTGATTTTCATTAAAGCAATACATACATTGATATAAGTGTTTTTTGCGACTATTATCTTCTTGATGGAATAAAATAGCTTTACGCAGATTTTGCCGTTAATATCAAAAAAGGTAACTTTGTTTTAATCATTTTGACGTACGAGATGAAACAAAAGTATATATGGATCATAATATTATTGTGCTTATGTAGTATCGTCGTATTCTTAACCATCAAAATCAGGGATGAAAAGACGACCGTCATCAATGAAGAACCCGTACAAAACGCACAAAGTGATTCTATTGCCAACTTTTTCACCATACCCCAGCGTTCAAAAACAGCCCAACATTTAGAACAATTGCATTTGGTCAACATTAAAGATATTGACCCTACGATTGAAGTAGAACTAAAATATGCAACAACAGATAATTTTACAGGAAAAATCCTTTACGAAGAACTTGATGCAGCATATTTGCAACCAGATGTCGCTCAAATGTTGGTTCATGCACACCAATACCTACGGACTATATATCCTGAATTTCGATTGTTGGTATATGATGCTGTACGCCCGTTAAGCATACAACAAATCATGTGGGAAAGTATTAAGGAAAGTCCATACCGACATTATGTAGCAAATCCGGAAAAAACAGGATTACACAACTATGGTGCTGCCGTAGACTTAACTATAGCAGATAGTACATTAACACCATTAGATATGGGTACGCCTTTCGATTATTTTGGCAAGGCAGCGGGCACCGACAATGAAGAAGAATTGCTGACGCAAGGTCTATTGACAAAACAACAAGTGGAAAACCGGAAACTCCTACGGCAAGTGATGCGCCAAGCAGGATTTCGTAGTATTAGTGGCGAGTGGTGGCACTTTAACGCATGTTCTCTCGGTGAGGCAAAGCAACGTTATACACTCATTGAAGGCTTTGAATAAAACTCCACCAAAGACTTAGTTATCTTAGAATTTATTTCCTGATAAAATGAAAAATCCCATCCTCATTAAGTTTCACAATCGATGAGGCAGTGGCCGGACAACGATCATCACGTCGCCATTGAACTATATAATCGACCGACGTTTTCACCTCTTCTGATATTCGATCAAAAATATCGGGGGTATTTTCTCCACTGATGTTCGCTGAAGTAGATACAATTGGCTTCCCAAATGCATGTATCAACTGTTGGCAAAAATCATCTTTGACAAGACGAATGCCAACAGACCCATCCTCTGCCAAAAGGTTCGCGGCTAAGTGCTGAGCTTTGGGATAAATGATACTTACCGGTTTTTCTGCCTGATCGAGCATACCCCTGACCACATCGGGAATATGATTTACATAATTTGCAAGCATGTTCATACTGTTTACCAGCACCAACAAGCTATGGACGGTACGTCTTTTTATCTCGTAGATATGTTCCACTGCTTCAGGATTGGTTGCATCACAGCCTATTCCCCAAACAGTATCAGTTGGATAAAGAATAGTTCCTCCATTTTTCAGAGCCTCCAACGAGTGAACAATATCATCATGGTATGCCGTCATAAACAGAATGAATGAAGTTACCTAAAAATTAGAAAACACATTCCATATTAGTCCAGATAACTACAGTTCTCTATAAAGAGAATGACATTGAATTTTATCCAATGAGATTTTACACCAGTTGTTTGATCAATACCTTTCTATCACCTGGCAACAAATCCATCACAGGAATTTCAGGCATCGTATACGCACCCGGTTTTTGGCGAAGCGTAGCACGGCCACACGCTACCATAATCTGAGCAGTAAGCGCAGGATTGTTGATTTTCATGCGAAATTCAAATAATTGATTTTGCGTGATGCCCGATACGCCTTTCCGCTCCATCAATACCCCATGTCCCATGTCCAATAAAGCTTCCACATTATCGACTTGAGCCACCACGGTATGATCCTTAGCAAAATATGCATCAGTTTTAATATCTTTTTCTACTGCGTCAAAATCTGCTCCATTCTCCAATTCCACGTATACCATCCGACGATGTACCCCAGTGCCTGTCGGAATAGTCATTGAAAGAGCATTTTTCACTCCTCTTTTTGACTTTACTGCTACCGTATGCCCCATGCTCATGCCGGGACCAAAATTGGTGTAAGTAAGCCCTTTAGGCGCCATCGCCTCCATCAATGTACGGACAATCGAATCGCTTCCTGGATCCCATCCTGCCGAAATGATCGATACTGTATCATGTTTTTTCCCTGCCTCGTCAAGACGGCAACGGAGATTCCATAGATCTTCTCCATGAATGTCAAAACTATCAACCGTATTGATGCCCTGTGAAATATAATGTATTGCCGTTTCGGGAATACTCCGCGTTGGTCCACACAGGAGTGCTATTTGCACTTTTTTCAATTTTTTGATATCGGACACAACGGGAATATCTGTCAACTCGAGGGGTAATTTCCCCAACGAATCTTCACGTCGGACAACACCAGACAACTCCATGTCAGGAACGGCTTGTATGGCCTCAACTGCATATTTTCCAATATTGCCATATCCAACAACGGCTATGCTTATTTTTGTCATATGATAAATTCTAAATCATCAAATCACTGGATAACTCATGAATACCATTATCCAGTGATTTGCTATTCACAATATTTGCTTACACGTAACCTTGCGCCATCATGGCATTAGCCACTTTCACAAAACCTCCTATATTCGCTCCTTTCACATAGTCAATATATCCTGAAGCATCAGTACCATACCGCACACAGGTCTGGTGGATATTTTTCATAATGGAATGCAATTTAGTATCCACTTCTTCGCGAGACCATGGTAAACGCATTGAATTTTGCGTCATTTCAAGTCCTGAAGTAGCTACACCACCCGCATTAGAAGATTTACCTGGAGCATACAATATTTTTGCCCCCTGAAATAAAATAACTGCTTCGGGAGTAGATGGCATATTGGCGCCTTCAGAGACACAACGACATCCATTGGCAAGCAACATCTTAGCATCATCTGCATCTATTTCGTTTTGGGTAGCGTTGGGCATGGCCACATCACATTTGACACTCCACGGACGTTGCCCATCCATATATTGGCAACCATATTTTTCAGCGTATTCTTTGATACGTCCACGTTTTTCATTTTTCAATTCCATGACATAATCGAGTTTAGCACGATCAATGCCAGCAGGATCGTAAATAGAACCGTTAGAATCGGATAAGGTGACAACTTTCGCTCCCATTTGAATACACTTTTCCACTGCAAATTGGGCAACATTCCCCGAACCTGAAATAGCAACCACTTTTCCTTTAATGGAATCGCCACGAGTTTTGAGCATTTCTTCAGCGAAATATACAGCACCGTAACCAGTTGCTTCAGGACGAATCAAACTACCTCCCCAATCAATTCCCTTACCAGTAAGTACTCCGGTAAATTCATTTTTGATACGCTTGTATTGCCCATAAAGATAACCTACTTCGCGACCACCTACACCTATATCGCCCGCAGGTATGTCACAATCAGAATTAATATGCCGCGATAATTCGGTCATAAAGCTTTGGCAAAAACGCATCACTTCATTATCCGATTTACCTTTTGGATCGAAGTCCGAACCACCTTTTCCTCCACCCATAGGGAGTGTGGTAAGACTATTTTTCAACACTTGTTCAAACGCTAAAAACTTCAAGATACTCAAATTTACCGTAGGGTGAAAACGTAATCCTCCTTTATAAGGACCAATGGCACTATTCATTTGGATACGGTAACCACGGTTGATTTCCAACTCGCCTTTATCGTTGATCCAAGGAACGCGGAAGATGATCACACGTTCGGGCTCGGCCATCCGATCCAATATTTTAGCATGTTTGTACTTCGGATTTTCTTCAACAAACGGGATTAACGATTCGACTACTTCTTGTACCGCCTGATGAAATTCAGATTCTCCGGGATTTTTGGCTTTTATATTCGCCATGAATTTTTCCACTCTGGGATCCATCTTTATTAACTTTTATTGATTATTAATTACCATGCAAAGTTTTCACTTTTTAGCTTTTTATGCAATAAAAATGTAAAAAAAGATATATAAAAATGATTTTTGACGATAAAAACAATTATTTTTTACAAAAATTATAACAAATTGTTATTATGGAATATAAAATCAAGCAAATTTTCTTACAATTTGTGATTCGTCGCCTACCAATTAAATAGTTTATATCTTAATTAAATGTATCCTTGCATCTTATATGCAAGAATACCCATCCATTCGTTAATGATGCGATTCCACTGACTCAACCCATCTGACTTAGGCAATAACCATTCAGGCCAAAATACCCTATCGTGGCGAGCCATATGTTCAGCAGGAAAAGCGTCAGGGTTTAAACCTGCTTTACGAAAACACGCCAATGAACGCGGCATGTGTAATGCTGAAGTAATCAACAAACAACTTGCACCAGGTTGGGTAGTGGCAATCAAATCTGCACTATTCCGCGCATTTTCATAGGTATTCCAAGAACCGGATTCAGCTAAAACATCATCGCCAGGAATACCCATGGACAATAAAACGTCACGCACTGCATCTGCTTCCGGTTTACCTCTATCCCAAGTGCTACCACCACTGATTAATATTTTTCTAATCTTGCCCTGCTGATATAAAGAAACGGTTTGCCAAAGACGATCGCCTGCATCTGTGAGTTCAATATTGTTATAACTTGGCAAATAATGGGAAAAACCGCCCAAAACAATCCCGATATCATAAACTTGCATATTGTCAATAGCAACCGGTTTAGGTTCCCATTTTTTAAGGGTAAAGTTGAGCAATAATGGATTAGTAAAAATTAATAGTACAGCCAATGCTGCAATGAATAAAATCTTTCTCAGTTTAGGTTTACGGAAAAATATGATAGCCAACATCAATAATACCAACCAGCTGAAGGGCTTGGTTAACAAACCTATGGTTTTCGAAAAAATGAAAAACATATCAAGAAGGATTTATTCCGATTTGCCCACTTTTCTCAGATATCTCCAGTAAAATAAAACCATGGATAAAACCCCTATGGTAACTGCTGAATCAGCAATATTAAATACCGGGCGGAAAAATAAAAATTCCTGACCTCCCTTCAATGGTAACCAATCTGGATAATGTCCATGAAGAATAGGAAAAGAAAGCATATCGACTACTTTACCGTATAAAAATGGAGCGTAGCCACCACCTTCGGGAAGAAATCCGGCAATGGTTGTAAAAGTACTTTCTCCAAATAAAATCCCGTAAAATGCACAATCAATCATATTACCTATGGCACCTGCCAGAATCAAACTCCAACACAAAATAAACCCTTGTGGGGCCTTTTCTTTAACAAGCGTAGAGATATACCAAATAATGGCTACAATAGCCACCATCCGAAAAATGCTTAATATCAACTTTCCTGTATTGCCGCCAAACTCCCAACCAAAAGCCATTCCAGGATTTTCCACAAAATGAATCAAAAACCAATGACCAAATACAGGAATATCCTCACCAATATACATATGCGTCTTTATCCAGACTTTGAGTATCTGGTCAAACAGCAAAATAACAAAAACCAAAAGGGTAGCCTTCCACGTAATAGACAACTTCATCCGCAAGAATTTATTAAAAACGAGATTAAAGATTGCAAATGTAGGCTTTTTTTACCAGTTGACTGTATATTGAGATGAATTTCAGGACAACCGCACCAAATTTTATTTCCTGTAGATTACCGTCCTTGAGAGCGAATGATATGATATATTGATAAAAATCACTTAGTGAGGGTGATGTTATTCATCAAAAAATAGCTATTTTTAGCTATTATATAGTGGTTTATCGCTATTTTATAGCGAAATTTAGCTATTTACATTTTTGTGTTGATTTTATAATCAATGTGTTATGGAACCATTGAATTAGGAATCTTTGAATTTGTATGTCACCATATCAGATATTTAAGTCTTGATAATTTTTGATGCGTCAAGCCCGTTCTGCGTATCCTGCCCGAATCCTGCCCGACTACGCCATTCAGGCGGGGAATTTGGTCAGGCAAGTTTGTTATTACACCAGATTTTCGAACATATAGATCTCACTTGGGGAGGGTGGCTTACATCCGCACCTCAGACACTAATTGTCCATCAAACAGGTTTAGTATCCGCGTAGCATATCCTGCATCGTGCTGACTATGGGTCACCATGATGATAGTGGTGCCTTCCTTGTTCAGTTCCGTGAGCAAGTCCATTACTTCCTTACCATTTCTCGAATCCAAGTTACCTGTTGGTTCATCGGCGAGGATAATTTTAGGGTTAGCCACTACAGCACGGGCTATGGCCACACGTTGTTGCTGTCCACCCGACAACTGCTGTGGAAAATGTTTGGCACGATGTGTAATTTGCATGCGATCCATGGCTGCTTGAACTTTTTTCTTACGTTCAGACGCTGATATGCCCATGTAGAGTAATGGCAATTCAATGTTCTCAAATACGTTCAACTCCTCGATAAGGTTGAAACTCTGGAATACAAATCCGATAACGCCTTTGCGCAACCGTGTGCGCTGCCGCTCAGGATAAATGCTCACATCTGCCCCATTGAGTATATATCTGCCACTGGTGGGATTATCCAGTAGTCCAAGAATATTGAGCAATGTAGACTTACCACAACCAGAAGGCCCCATAATGGCTACAAACTCACCTGCGGCAATTTCCAAACTGACGTTGTTCAACGCCCAGGTTTCCACTTCTTCCGTACGGAAGATCTTTTGAAGGTTTTCAGTTTTAATCATGATAAAAAATTTAAAGAAAGCCCCACCCCCACCCTCCCCCATGTGGGGAGGGATCCGGTTCTAAACACTGGTTGTACAGGAATGAAAGCCAGTTTATTATTTATTCTATTTTTATTGTTTCGGATTAAAAATTACGTTGATTTACTGATATTAACATTATGAATAAATTTATCACTATCCGTGAGTAGCGCCTTCACCTCCCCCAAATGGGGGAGGCCGGAAGGGGGCTATTTATTCACTCTTAATCGCTTCTACTGGGTTTGCCGTTGCTGCCCGCCAGCTTTGCAGCGATACCAATACCAGCGACAGCAACATCACCGATAATCCTGCCAGGACGAAAATCCACCAGCTTAACGATATACGGTAGGCAAAATGCTCGAGCCAACGATGCATCACATACCAGGCCAGCGGTACGGCAATAATAAATGCCAGGATAATCCAACGGATAAAGTTCACATTCAACAACACAAGAATGTCACTGATACCAGCACCGTTCACTTTGCGGATAGCTACTTCCCTGGTACGCCGCTTGATGATGAAGGCCATGAAAATGATCAGCCCCAGGCTGGCGACCACCAAGCACAATGCCGAAAAGACATACACCAACCGTTCAGCATTCAGTTCGTTGCGGTATATATGACCAAACACGTCCTTCATGAAACTGTAATCTGCCGGATAGCCGGGGTTGACTTCATTCCACACCTTATTAAAGGCCGCCAGCGATTGTTGTGCCTGTGCAGGATCGAACCTTACCATGATGCAGTCCTGGAATGCTCGCCGCTGCATAATCAGCATGGGGATGGCCGATTCGTACAAGCCGGTGTAATTGAAATCGTCTGTTACACCCACGATCGTGCCGCGATTGAAATAATCGACTGTCCCTTGTTTGATCCTCAATGTTTGGCCGATGACCTCTTCAGGAGTATTGAATCCCAACACGTTCAACGCCTTCCGGTTAACAATATACTCTTCGGGAATGTCGGTAGTGATGCCTTTGAATACACAGTCAAGAAGCATTTTTTCCTCAGTGAAATAATCGTACTTCGCAGGTGAAAATCCATGTCCGGCAATGGTTTTGATGTGGAAAAACGGTAGGAAATCCTCGCCGGCGATCATGAGTGGCAATTTTCCCCATTCCGTATCGTCTTCCTTCCGCACCTGCACGGCATCACGGATGGCATCGCCGGGCAGTTGAAACGACGATGTTACCATTTCGATCTCCGGGTATTTAAGTAGTTCCGATTTCAAAAGCGCGTATTTTGCCTTCACATCGTTGGGTTGTTCCTTCGTTACGAGTATGTTGCGTTCATTTCCACCCACCTGAGTATCCTTCACCATATTCATCTGCCGTGTGATGCCGAAAGCAAGGATCACCACCATCATCACTACGGTATATTGTGCGGTGAGCATGTATTTGACGTTGGCGTAAGAGAAACGTACCGGCCGCAAATCGGATTGAGTGTTGAGGAACAGGGTGGCGGACATGTTTTTGACCACGGGAAGCACCGATACCACAATGGTTAACCCCATGAACGACAGGCACCACAGCATTAGTTCCAACGGCGTGATACTTAATGGAAAATACCCGGCAGACGATACATAATTGGTCGCCAATATGCCGGTAACTATCGAAAGGATGCCCAGCAATATGGCAATCATGGTTTCGTCCCAGATCACCGTGGATGCCGAAGCACCGTTCATGCGCAGTATCTGGTAATAGCGACGACTGTGCGAGAAGATCAGGCTGGCATTCAGCCAAAGGTTGAACAGTATCACTACAAGCAGCAACAAATTAGCACCTGCTACTAAGTAGATATAATTAATGTTACCATTTACCTCCATCTCACGGAGGTTGTGACTATGTAGGTGGATGTCGGTAAGCGGCATCAGCAGCGCACGGGTTTTCACTGTACTGTTCTTCTTTTGCTCTTCCTTTTCTATAAGTTGCGTTATTTTTTGCTCCAGTTCGTGCGGTTTGGCGGATTCTTTCTGCAAAAGATATACATATTCAAACATTTGATGTGTATCCGGACGGTTAATGATGATGTCGGTATGGAAGTGCGATTCCACCGGTATGTCCTGAAAGATGCCCGAAATATGGAAGATGCTATCACCAACATTCCGGCTGTCGATTTGGGTAGCTTCCAGACCCAAATCCAAGTCGACATCGTTGCCGAACAGTTGCCGGGCAAAACTTTCACTGATCATGATCTGCCGGGCGGATTGCATCACTTTACCTTTCACCACCGGTACACTGAATACATCAAAGAGGTTGGCACTGGCAAAATACAGATCGTTCAACACGTGTTTCTTCCCCTGATAGTTCAATACCGCAGTCCACACCCTGGATAGTTTTACCACCTGTTCTATGTCGGGTATTTGCTGAAGGATGGGATCGAGGCTTTCACCGTAAATACGGCCATCCACGGGATCATCGTTTTCCTGTAACGAAAGGCGTGCTATACGGTCGGCGTTTACATTGAACCGGTCGTAGCTAAACTCCCGTTTGATGTAGCTATACGAAAGCAACAAACAGGCAAACACA
>JAVBMZ010000149.1:0-19848 GCA_031551935.1 Bacteroidales bacterium | reverse complement strand
TTTGGAGAAACGGCCGTAGATGAATCAACTATCACAGGCGAACCAATCCCGAAAGACAAACGCAAAGGTGATACGGTTTTTGCAGGAACCTTAAATAAAAGCGGATACATTGAGGTGCAGACAACCAAAGTCTCATCGGATACCACATTGTCTAAGATTGTGGAGATGACTTTTGAAGCCCAGGCAAACAAATCTGAAAGTCAGAAATTTATCCAACGGTTTGCTAAAATATATACGCCTTGTGTTATTCTTCTGGCCTTATTGCTTTTCGTTATTCCGGTATTCGTGATGGGAAAGGACTTAAATGAATGGTTACAACAAGCGATTACTTTACTGGTTATTTCGTGCCCATGCGCTTTGGTGATTTCTACTCCGGTCGCTATTTATGCTGCTATTGGCAACGCTTCATCGAAAGGCGCTTTGGTAAAAGGTGGAAAATATCTCGAAGCGTTAGCAGCCATTAAAGCCCTGTGTTTGGATAAAACCCGTACCATTACTTATGGTACTCCTGTTGTATCTGATGTCATCCCTTTGAATGATACGCATCGTGAAGAATTATTAGCTTGTACGGCAGGTACGGAAGTTTTTTCGGAACACCCTTTAGCACAGGCTATTATTAATGCGGCACACAAGGAAGGTTTTGAACCACACGTCGCTGAAAAATTTGAAAGCATCACTGGTAAAGGTGCTAAAGCTAAATGTACGGTTTGCAATAACGACACTGTACTGGCGGGAAATCTCGATTTCATTCGCGAATATCAGGAAATCAGCAGCAATCTGGAACAGATTGTACGTCAGCTTTCGACACAGGGAAAGACAAGTGTAGTAGTCAGCTGCGGCAATATAGTTTCCGGAGTCATCGGATTAACCGATGAAGTGAAGCCAGACAGCGCCATGGCATTGAAAGAAATACAATCCCTGCACATTGAACCGATCATGCTCACTGGCGATAATCAACATTCGGCAGCATATGTTGCCCAGGAGGTTGGCATCAAAGAAGTATATGGAAATCTGCTTCCAGAAGGAAAGGTAGCACAGCTCAAAATAGCTTTAAACAAATATGGGAAAGTTGCTATGGTGGGAGACGGTGTAAATGATGCTCCTGCGTTGGCGCAATCGACCGTTGGCATTGCCATGGGTGCAGCAGGCAGTGATTCAGCCATTGAAGTAGCCAATATTGCGCTCATGAATGATAAACTGTCCCTGATCCCTTACCTTATCCGCCTGAGTAAAGCAACTGTCAATACTATTAAGATAAATACCATCGGCGCAATTTCTGTCAAGTTAATTTTTATCCTGTTAGCTTTCTTAGGACATGGCAACTTGGTGATGGCTATCACAGCTGATGTAGGTGTTACTCTAATAGTCATATTAATTAGTTTGAGATTGTTAAAGTGGAGGCCTTCTTAGTCTTCGATACAAGTAATATCATTTTTCCCATTTATTTAACCGACATTTTTTACTATTTTTGTCGGTTCTAAAAAAATGTCATGCCAGAAGGCTCTAAAAAGAAAAGGAAAAAAATATTTCGCAAGTTGAAGCATACCTATCGATTGGTATTCTTCAATGATAGTAACTTCGAGGAAGTTTGGCACTTGCGTTTTACGCTTATCAACATACTCTCTTTAGCTGGTACTATTTTCATACTGCTGGTAGGGGGTTCCATGGCGCTGGTGATGTATACGCCCATGCGTGAGTTTGTGCCGGGATACCCGACAGAAGCTATGCGCCGGGAATTAGTTGCCAATGCTTTACGTCTGGATTCCCTAGAGTATGAGATTCAGCTACGAGACAAGTATTTTAATACGATTAATGCTATCATTGCGGGGAGAGAACCTGAAATGACAGAATTTCAATCGGATAACCACACTTCTACGGATTATGGCAATATTACATTTACGCGGTCGGAGCAGGATTCGTTGCTAAGAAAACATGTGGAAGAAGAAGAACAATTTAATTTTATCGCCAGAACATCACCGGCCACGGAAGAAGCATCTATATCGAAGTTGCATTTTTTCAAACCATTAGAAGGCATTGTGACCAATAAATTTGCTCTGAACAACAATCATTTTGGAACCGACCTCGTTGCAGCGCCCAATGAAGTGGTAAAGTCTGTATTGGATGGAACAGTCATCATGGCAGCATGGACCGTAGAAACAGGCTACGTCATACAGGTTCAACATACAGCCAACATATTATCAGTATACAAGCACAACGCCAACCTGTTGAAAAAGGAAGGTGATCGCGTAAAAGCCGGAGATGCCATTGCCATTATTGGTAATTCGGGAGAATTGACTACCGGACCGCATTTGCATTTTGAATTATGGCAAAACGGAAAGCCTATCAATCCGGAAGATTATATCGTATTCTAAGTGTGTATGAAAAAGAGGATAGCCATTCTTGGTTCCACAGGCTCCATTGGCACACAGACACTTGAAGTAATTGCCGCCCATCCGGATGTTTTTGAAGTAGAAACATTAACCGCTCACCATCAGGTGGAGGTTCTGATACAACAGGCTATTCGTTTCCAACCCAATGTTGTGGTGATTGGCAACGACAAACATTATTCCCGTCTGAAAGCAGCCCTTTCCTCCCACCCTATCAAAGTGTTTGCCGGATACGATGCTATTACACAAGTAGCCACTCTTCCTTCAGTTAATATGGTAGTGACAGCAATGGTCGGCTTTAGCGGCTTACTTCCCACTATCAAGGCTATTAGAGCAGGTAAACCAATTGCATTATCCAATAAAGAAACACTGGTTGTAGCAGGAGAATTGATAACTACGCTTGCCAAGCAATGCCAGGTACCCCTAATACCGATCGATTCTGAACATTCGGCTATCTTTCAATGTCTACAGGGTGAAACACATCGTGCCATTGAAAAAATTATACTGACAGCATCCGGCGGCCCATTTCGTGCAAAATCGACTGAAGAGCTGAAACACGTCACCAAAGAGGATGCTTTGAAGCACCCATCATGGAACATGGGCGACATTATCACGATTAATTCGGCCACCATGATCAACAAAGGCATGGAAGTGATTGAAGCACATTGGTTGTTTGATATTCCTGCTGAACGCATCGATGTATTGATTCATCCGCAATCAGTGATTCATTCTATGGTCCAGTTTGTCGACAGTTCGATCAAAGCACAGATGGGTATTCCCGACATGAAAGTACCAATACAATATGCACTTTCCTATCCGCAACGTTTGACATCGGATTTTCCCCGTCTTGATTTTGCGAAATATCCGTCGCTCACCTTTGAATCACCGGATCCGGAACGTTTCCCTTTGCTGGCATTGGCTTATCAGGCATTGAAAGAAGGTGGAAATAAACCTTGCATCATGAATGCAGCCAATGAAATCGCTGTAGAGGCATTTCTCAATAGCCGTATCGGATATACCGATATAGCACGCTTGGTGGAACAGGCGATGCAACAAATAGTGCACATTGCCAAACCTTCACTTGAAGATTTGCAGCAAACCCATCAGGAAACAGTTCAACGTATAAAGTCACAGGTTTAAAAGTAATTTATTACAGAACTGATTGGTAAATGATCAAACAACATAATATAATTGACCACCCTTATTGCAAGCATCCATACCAAGCATCAAATTTTGGTATCATTTATGCTCTAACATCAAAAATTTAACATCGAAAATATAAATGGAAATTTTCATTAAAGCCGCGCAATTCGTCCTCAGTCTCTCGTTATTGATTGTTGCCCATGAAATGGGGCATTTTTTATTTGCAAAATTATTCAAAACCCGTGTCGAAAAGTTTTACCTGTTTTTTGACCCATGGTTTTCTTTATTCAAAATCAAAAAAGGTGAAACCGAGTATGGTATCGGATGGTTACCGCTGGGCGGATACGTCAAAATATCGGGTATGATTGACGAATCGATGGACAAAGAACAGTTGGCCCAACCACCCCAACCTTGGGAATTTCGCTCCAAACCGGCATGGCAGCGCCTGTTAATCATGGTAGGCGGAGTAATGGTCAACTTCCTCCTGGCATTTTTCATTTATGCAATGATTTTGTTCGTCTGGGGTAAAGAATATATCCCCGTACAAAATGCTACTTATGGATACGAATTTTGTGAAACAGCATTGAAAAATGGCTTTCAAAACGGTGATAAAATCATTGCTGTAGATGGCGTCGAATATGAGACTATGGTTGATGTAATCAATCATATCGTCTTCGAAAAAGCACAACAAGTGACCGTTGAACGTGATAGCCAACGGATAGAACTCACCATGCCTGGGGATTTGACAGCTCAATTTTTGGCCGCCAACGAGAAAAAATTTGCACTTCCATTATATCCTTTTGTGATAGATAAAACCAAATCTGGCTCACCTGCCGACAAGGCCAACTTGCAAAAGGGAGACAAAATCTTATCGGTGAATGGGATTTCCACACCAACAGCCGATTTATTTGTGAAAGAAGTACATCATCATGCCAATCAAGAAATTAACTTGGAATTTGACCGGAAAGGGGTTGAACAATCCGTCACCATACCGGTAACCAGTGACGGATTTATTGGAGTATATTGTCAACATCCTGGAGATATATTACATGCAAAACGTATCGAGTATGGCTTTTGGGAATCATTTCCAGCCGGAGTATCATATGGAATTGATATCCTTGCAGATTATGTAAGCAAATTAGGGCTGATCTTTACCAAGGAAGGTGTGAAACAAGTGGGAGGATTCATCGCCATCGGAAACATCTTCCCTGCAGAATGGGATTGGTTATCTTTTTGGACCATGACAGCATTCCTGTCCATCATCCTAGCTTTTATGAACATCTTGCCTATACCGGCTCTTGATGGAGGCCATGTATTGTTCCTGTTGTATGAAATCATCACGGGACGCAAACCAAGCGACAAATTCCTGGAACATGCGCAAGTCGTAGGAATGGTACTCTTATTAGGATTGTTACTGTTAGCCAACGGGAATGATATCCTGAGGTTGTTTTCGAAATCGTAAATATTTTGATAAACATGCCAGCCATTTTTGGCATCGTTATTCTAATTGGTGATGGTACCTAATGCAAGCTATCTTTTGTAGTTTCTGAAAAAGCTTTTCCATTTCATCACCACTACACCCCAAAATGCTTCGTTGAAAATACCTCCATTCATTTTGGATGTTCCTGCCCTGCGATCGCAGAAAATAATAGGAACTTCTACCAGCTTGAATCCGTATTTCCATGCAGTAAACTTCATCTCTATCTGAAAAGCATAGCCTTTGAAACGTATCTGATCTAACGGGATAGTTTCAAGAACTTCGCGTTTATAACATTTGAATCCGGCAGTGGTATCGCGAACTTTCATGCGGGTCACAAAACGTACATATTTTGATGCGCAATATGACATCAATACTCGCGACATAGGCCAATTAACTACATTAACTCCAGTGATGTAGCGTGAACCAATAGCTAAGTCGGCACCACCTATGATACAAGCATCCTGTAGAGGAATTAAATCGTCAGGATTGTGCGAGAAATCGGCATCCATTTCAAAGATGTAGTCATATCCATGCTGCAAGGCCCATTTAAAACCTTCAATATAGGCTGTTCCAAGTCCTAATTTTCCGCTACGTTCCAACAAAAATAATTTATCAGGATAATCTTGCTGAAGGCGTTTCACAATACCAGCCGTCCCATCGGGTGAATTGTCGTCCACGATCAGCATATGAAAATCCCGGGGCAATGAAAATACCTTACATATCATACGTTCGATATTCTCACTTTCATTATAAGTAGGAATGATAATGACGCTCTTCATTTGCATTGTTTCAACTTTCTATACAAAAGTCTATTAGTATCATGATGGCCAATCATCGTGCCAAAAAGTACAAAAGTACACATAATAAGTAGTCGGCAGTATTTAGTTTAGATTATTTTTTGATGTACCCTTATCATAGCTATCATTCATCGACTATACCATACTGTATGGTATGGGAATATTTTGTAAGTATTGAATATTAACCAATTCTTGACTCAAACTTATTGGCATATTGGATCATTTTTGTGGCTCTATATGGGTAACGATGTGTGTGTGTTGTCCAAATTTTTCCCGCAATTTCATTTCAATCTCGGTCGCCGTTTGATGTGCGGAAGCCACTGACAAATTTTTATTAAAACGGATGTGCACTTCAATGGCAACATCATTACCAATACGGCGGGTACGCAGGTTGTGAGGATCATGTGCTTCGGGAAACAAGGCAATAATATCAAGTATTTCTTGTTCGGTTTCGGGAGGTAATGATTTTTCCAATAACTCATCAAGCGACTTTTTAATAAATCGTATAGCAACAATGATGATGAAGACGCTGACAGCAACAGCCGTTAACGGATCAAGCACCCTCCATTTTTCACCAAGGAAGATAGCCCCACCAATGCCAATGGCAGTGGCAACAGATGAAAAAGCATCGGAACGATGATGCCATGCGTTGGCCATCACGGCCTGACTACCGACACTTTTTCCGACCCGCACTGTCCATTGGTACAACACCTCTTTTATAAGAATAGAAATCAATGCTGCCCATAAAGCAATTTTTCCCGGCTGATTCAAAACAACTCCATGTGCTACATCCCAAATCTTTTTCCCGCCCTCCCAGCAAATCCAAAGGCCGACGGCAAATAACATAAACCCGATTAATGCTGTGGCCAGCGTTTCAAATTTTCCATGCCCATAGTCATGATCATGATCTTGTGGTTTTCCCGATATCCGTATGAATATAAGAACGATTAAATCCGTAACAAAATCGGATAATGAGTGAACTGCATCTGCAACCATAGCGCTACTATTTCCAACAAATCCTGCAATAAATTTGAATGTTAGCAATAATGCGTTACAAACCGTCCCTATAATGGTGATGTTAAATATTTCTTTTTCACGAGACTTGGAGGGCATAGATGGCATATTTGGTTATGACATGGAAGACAACAGTTTTACTATATCTTTGCAAAGATGTTTGAATTTGCTGAAAGATACAAAAGAAAATATAAATGTAGCCGTTGAAATGAGATCATATCAGCTCAGTTATCCGCAAGGAAGAAAGTTGGAGGGAACTATCAGCTTGCCGTTCTCCAAAAGTATTTCAAATCGATTGTTGATTATTCAGTCATTGAGCCCTGAGGGATTCAATATTGATCATTTGTCGGATAGCGATGATACTAAAGTATTGCAAGCCGGATTACATACAACGTCTGATCTGATTGATGTTGGACATGCCGGTACTTCGATGCGCTTTTTAACTGCATATGTTGCTGCCACACAACAAATGAAAATTATTACTGGGTCTGAAAGAATGAAACAAAGGCCGATTGGCGCTTTGGTCGACGCACTCAATCAGCTTGGCGCTGGCATCAGTTACCTCGAAAAGGAAGGTTATCCACCATTAAATATTCCGGGTAATGTACTTTCAGGCGATACCATAAAAATAGATGGAAATATTAGTAGTCAGTTTATTTCGGCCCTTCTGTTGGTGGCACCTTCTCTGGCTAATGGACTAAACATTCATATTTCCGGCGTTTTGGTGTCTGTTCCATATGTAAAAATGACATTAGGACTGATGCGACAGGCGGGTATTGATGCTGCATGGAGAGACAACGTGATTTCTATTGTGCCACAAACATATTACTCAAATGGTATGACTTCCGAACGAGATTGGAGCGCCGCATCATATTGGTATCAAATAGCCGCGTTGTCGGCTGATGCTGAATTATTGCTTGAAGGAGTGTTGCGTGAAAGCTGGCAAGGAGATTCTGTCGTGGCATCATTATTTTCCAAATTGGGTATTGAGACAACTTATGCTGCTGAAGGTGCTTTATTGGCTCAAAGAAAGACGGACAAGCCGGCGCTTTTAAATATCGATTTTATGGATGTTCCGGATCTGGCACAAACCATGGCGGTAACTTTGTGTTTATTGGATATTCCTTTTCGGTTTACCGGAGTAAAGACGTTACGGGTGAAAGAAACCGATCGTATTGCTGCATTGCAAAACGAATTGTTAAAATTGGGATATTGTATAGAAGCCAATGGGCAGGAATCCATTGAATGGAACCGGAAAAAAGTTGAGCCACAGAGTAACATTAGTATTGCCACCTATCACGACCATCGCATGGCTATGGCGTTTGCGCCCGCTGCCATCCTATTTCCTGGTATACAAATTGAAGATCCCGGCGTAGTCAGTAAATCCTATCCTGCTTTTTGGGACGATCTAAAAAAGGTCGGGTTTGCCATTGAAGAGGTTTTTCATTGACCGATCGGTCAACGAAAAACAATGCTTTTAACGACCTCTTGTCCCACCTTATCATTTAATGCCTGGATAATTTCCGATTGCCTCATCAACAACTCATTTCGAACTACTGATGAGTTAAGGCTAACGAACAACACGTGGTTTTTCATATAAATGCTTTTTGTTGATTTGGCCAACGGCCCCATCACTTCCGGCCATGCAGAGATGATGCGTGTTTCCTTCAGTTTAGAGTCAATCTTATATTCCTCAATGAATTCACCGACTAATTCTTTCAATGATATAGTGTTGGTTCGTTTCATGTGATAATGATTTGTTTTTTAAGAACACATGTCACTTTTTTCCAAAAAAGCTATAATGTACATTGCCATAATGCCGGTGTTCCAAAAAGAGAGGATGTCTTGAAAAATCATTCTTTTTGGAATGTTCGAGGATAAAAACACCTGATGGTTTTAATATTTCTTTCCGATGGAACACTGCGTCAGGAATCGTTTCAATATGAGTCATTTCATATGGAGGATCTGCAAAAATAATATCGTATTGCGCTTTGCAAATAGTCAGGAAATGAAAAGCATTTTCACGAATAACCCGGATTTGGGGAAAATTCAGTTGCTTGGCCATATGACGGATGAAAACCACATGGCGGTTATCCATTTCCACAGCATGAATATCCGGGCATCCACGCGAAGCAAATTCGTAACTGATACTGCCGGTTCCAGAAAACAGGTCAAGAACATCGACACATTCAAAATCAAACTTATTGGTTAATATATTGAATAATCCTTCCTTGGCAAAATCCGTAGTAGGACGAAGAGTAAGCCTATTATCTGGGGTAATGTACTTTCCCTTGTATATGCCACCTATGATACGCACCCGTATAAATTGAACAGATGAATAAAGCGTTTTCGCAACGAATCTGTCAAGTAGTGGCTGTATGTAACCATGTCAAATGGTTCACATTCTATTGCACGATCAATATATTTTTTAAGAAATTCTATATGAGATAGATAATCTTTACTGTTCCCGGCGTAAAAAAGCCTTGTCGATGCCAAGGGAATATCAAATAAGTTTAATACTCCGGCAAGATAATAGATAGAATCTTCTGGGGAATTTACTTGAAAAGTATTGTAAAATAGTGCTTTTTTTGCCTGTGCAATTCCAATATCCATATAGCGATCGTAGTAATATAGGGCAATGCGAGGTTTTGCAGTTGAAAGGGAATCGGCAACAACCAAATCTACGAAAGGAGTAGCATGGTGGAAAAAAGCAGTAGCAGGTTGATACTGAAACAATAAAGTCATTAAAGTGTTGGGACAAGAAAATACATTACGTAGTTTTGCCAAACGAACATAATTTTGCAATACCTGTTCATTTGCTTTCCATCCATGATTAAAATTTAAGTACGGCCCAGCATTTTCAGCATCAAATAAATGTTCCGGAACTAAAGTACAACGCGGTGAAATCCACAGATGCCCACAGCCTTTATAAGAAAGTTTTAGTAAGTCGTCGTTTTCAAAAATATTTCTGCACTGATGAATCAGCGTTTCATCATTACCTGCGGCAACATAAGGATAGTGCCGCAGGACAATGTATTTATTAATGATGGTATTGAATATACAAAATGACAGACCATCAGTCTCAATTTGTACAGACAAATAATAACTTCCCGATTGAGAAATATCAAATGTTTCGTCAATCAGATTGATGGTTGCCTCTGTTATATTATTCCCAGTTTCCGGCATTATTGGTTGTTTCTGTCAAAGACCCAACTTTTACACCTGGATAATGTGATAATTTTTCTCTTTCAGCATTAAGATTGAATAAAAGTTGAGGATCCAATCCATTTAACAATATATCGTTGGAAACTTTGGCTTCAAATACGTTGACATTAACATTTCCTACAACAATATTATTCGTTCCTAATTCAAATTGGGCGCCACCTGTATAAGGCACAAAACGCAAGGAATCTGTATGATAACCTTTTTTAAACAAGGAGTCCAGTACGCTCACCCTGATCGTATCCCTGATGATACGTCCGGCTTTCACATCAGCCGAGTCATCTAAATCCCCGATTTGCATCACCACTTTAAATGAGTCATGCTTCAAAAAATTAATCAAAGTATCAAAACTTCCTGTATATTTTCTGTATTCGGACTTATATGCTACTTCAGCTGTACGAATATCTTTCAAACGCTGTATGGTTACTGCATAGCGTTTGTCCTTTTCGGCATTGAACCGGATAGGTTTTTGTATGCTTTCATAGACAAAGTATGCCAATACACAGATTGCGGCAAGTAAGATTACTTGAATAACAGTTTTCATTATTTATTATTTTTTCAATGGTTTAAAGGTTTGTTCGCATTTAGTTGCAAAAATATGAAAAATTTTCTAAAGAAATCTTATCTTAGTATTTTATTATTTTTTCATGCTAAAAAACCATCTCAAAAATATTTTCCTTCAATACTTGAATTTTGAACCCACGCAAGGGCAGAAGAATGTGATAGATATTTTGATAGAGATGATGACAACACCACTACAGCAACAATTGTTACTTCTTAAAGGATACGCCGGCACCGGTAAAACATCTATTATTGCTGCATTTGTCCAGACCCTGAATGAATGTAAGATTAATTCGATATTGATGGCTCCTACCGGAAGAGCTGCCAAGGTGTTGAGTGCTTACTCCGGAAAACAGGCTTTCACCATCCATAAAAAAATATACAGGCAAAAATCTTCTAAAGATGGTTGGGGTGCATTTACTTTGAACTTCAACCAGCATAGCCATACCTTTTTTATTGTCGATGAGGCATCGATGATATCGCGCTACAGCGTTGATCAACAAATATTTGGCACAGGAAGCCTGTTGGATGACTTGTTAACCTTTGTATATAATGATCGCAATTGCAGGTTGATACTGATTGGTGATACTGCACAGTTGCCACCCGTAGGACAGGAACAAAGTCCGGCGCTGGATCGTCAGCAATTGGCATCACACGGGTTAACTGTTTCCGAATGTGAGTTAACAGAAGTGGTACGTCAGTCGGAAGAATCCGGTATTTTGCACGATGCCACCATTGTTCGTCATCTGATCATGGAACAACAATCAATATATCCTATACTACAGACAAATCCATTCCCCGATGTCGAACGTATTACCGGTGGAAATTTGATCGAAACTCTTTCTGAAGCTTACGATGAATATGGGATCGAAGAAGTTGCTGTCATTTGCCGCTCTAATAAGCAGGCCAACCGGTATAACCAAGGTATTCGCAGCCGGATACTTTATCGTGAGGAAGAACTTACCCCGGGCGATTTTCTCATGGTGGTACGCAACAATTATTTTTGGATTCAGGATGCGGAAGGTATCAGTTTCATTGCGAATGGCGATATTGTGCGAATAATTCGCATTCGAAAATATATAGAACGTTATGGTTTTCGTTTTGCTGAAATAGATCTTTCATTGCCCGAT
This sequence comes from Bacteroidales bacterium, assembly GCA_031551935.1. GTDB lineage: Bacteria > Bacteroidota > Bacteroidia > Bacteroidales > UBA4181 > JAIRLS01. The sequence goes on along the minus strand of JAVBMZ010000149.1, from coordinate 8,114 downwards.
TATAACGACTATGAATTCACAGCCATTGTGATGCTTGATGCGCTGAGTAGCGAAGCAGCATCTATTACCAATGAACAGCAACAGAGATTATATTATTCTGTGGCAGAAGATTATGCGCATCTTTCTTCCAAGAGCCAACAATATAAAAAAATAAAAATAGACCCATTTTTCAATGCCTTGCAGGTAAAATTTGCCTATGCGGTCACTTGCCATAAAGCGCAAGGCGGGCAGTGGCCTTGTATTTTTCTTGATCAAGGCTGGCTGACCAACGAAATGCTGAACATAGAATACCTGCGCTGGCTATATACGGCTATCACACGGGCTACAGAGAAACTGTATTTAGTGAATTTTTCAGACAAATTTTTTAAATAAAGCATTTTACGATACGATTTCATTAAAAAATAGACATATCATGAGAATAAAAATTATTTTTGTCTTGTTATTCATCTGTTTATTAACGAGTTATACACAAGTGCGTCACGAAATCAATATTCCCAAGATCCCGGGTTATCACACTCTGAAATGTGATTTTCACATTCATACGATATTTTCTGACGGGAGTGTGTGGCCAACTACTCGCGTGGACGAAGCTTACATCGAAGGATTAGATGTTATCGCTATTACTGAACATATAGAATACCGTCCGCATCACAAGAACGGAGATATGAAAAGTGATCATAACCGTGCGTTTGAATTAGTAAAAAGTCGAGCAAAGGAGTTGAGCATTCTGGTGATTCAAGGGTCGGAAATTACCCGTGGCATGCCTCCAGGACACTCCAATGCCTTATTCCTCAGAGATTGTAATCCTTTAGACACACCTAAATATGAAGATGCTTTTGAGGAAGCGGCCAAACAAAAAGCATTTATTTTCTGGAATCACCCAGGTTGGGTGTCACAAGCATACGAAACAACCAAATGGTACGATGAACATACCAGACTGTATGAAAAAGGTTATATGCAGGGTATCGAAGTAGCCAATAGCACTGACGATTATTATCCCGAGGCACATCAGTGGGCACTTGATAAAAACCTTACCATCTTTGGCAATTCAGATATACATCTCCCCATAGGTATGGAGTATAATTTTGCCTATGGCGATCATCGTACTATGACCCTTGTCTTTGCGAAAGAACGAACTATCGAATCAATACACGAAGCCTTAGACAATAGGCGAACAGTGGCTTGGACAAAAAATATTGTCGTTGGACGGGAAGATTTGTTAAGAGAACTGTTTAGACAAACTTTCCGAATTGAAAATATTCAAAGGACCAAAACTGAAATCCGATTAGTCGTAAAAAATGATTCCGATTTTATGTTGAAACTCGTCAAGAGTGCACATGATATGAATCTAAACTATTTTAGGGAATTATATTTCGAACCTGGCGAAAGAAAAGTCATTAACATTGGACTCAAACAATTGACTTCTGCTAAGGTAAAGATAGATTTTACCGTAGAGAATTTTTATGTAGGTCCTAACGAAGGGTTAGATTATTCAATAGAAATTGAAGCGGAAAAATAAGTTTAAATTATTTTTCTCCACATGATTTGCATGGATAATATTGGAAGAGTATAAAAAACAAACGGCTGGGAATCACACCTGGCCGTTTGCTACACATTATGAAACAAAAACTATTTATTTTGAGATCATATCAACACTTCGACGGAGGAATTTGTTCAAATCTTCTCCTTTGAGCATATTGTTCGCCAATAAAGCCAAATCTATTAACTGGCGGGCGAGTTCATTGCTCTTACCGTAAGCATTCAATGCACTCTTTTTGTGGTTACGTATTTCCTCTTCTTTCTTAGTTAATGCTTCGCGCTGGTCTTTTTGCGCCTGTTCTATCTCCTCGTCCTTTTTGCCTTTGAGTGATTCATTCAACGCGCTCAATTCCTTGTCAATAGGATCTAACTCAGTGTTAAAATTTTTGATCTGTTCGCCCAAGTCGTTGTTCTTTTCGCCAATGACTTTCTTCACCAAAGGATGATCAGTATTAATTACCAAATTATAACTATCGGACATGGAACCGTAAAAATTCATTCCGCCTCCGCCACCCATGGCCGACATATCTTTCATCCGACGCATGAATTCTGATTGGGTAATGACCATTGGTTGTGCCTGTTCACCCATGCTTTCATAAGATACTAAAAAATGACCGGTTGATGGCAGTAATGGTTCAAATACTTCCCGCATATCTTCTTGATCGTCTTGCGGAAGAGTGGTCGGTTTATGATCGTCTTTTTGTATCAAGCGATCGACCACATCTGAGTCTACACGGGCAAAGTGAATATCAGTTTTTTTGCTTTCCAGATAGTTAACAAAGTGAATGTCTAATTGTCCGTCTAAATTCAATACATCGTAACCTTTCGCTTTAGCCGCTTCGATAAAGCTATATTGCGCCTGTACGTCCGTTGCGTAGAGATAGACTACTTTTTTATCCTTATCTGTTTGTTCGCCTTTGATTAATTGATGATATTCATCAAGTGTAAAATATTTATTATCTGTGTTTTTCAGCAAAGTGAATTTTTCAGCACGCTCGGCAAATTTTTCTTCGGTAACTATACCGTATTCAATAAACAACTTCAGGTTATCCCATTTTTGCTCGAATTCCGGACGATCTTTTTTGAAGATTTCCTCTAAACGGTCGGCCACTTTTTTGGTGATGTGGCTGGATATCTTTTTCACATTTGCATCGCTTTGCAAATAACTGCGCGATACATTTAAGGGGATATCGGGTGAATCAATCACGCCATGTAACAAGGTGAGAAAATCGGGAACGATGCCTTCCACAGAATCGGTGACGTATACTTGATTGCTGTACAATTGTATTTTATTCTTTTGGAATTCAATATTACTCTTGATTTTGGGGAAGTATAAAATACCCGTAAGGTTAAATGGATAATCCACGTTCAGATGAATATAAAACATTGGATCTTCCTGCATCGGATACAAGTCGCGGTAGAACTTCATGTAATCCTCATCCTTCAATTCAGCAGGTTTACGTGTCCATAACGGATTGGTATCGTTGATAATTTTATCTTTGTCTGTTTCTACTTGTTTGCCGTCTTTCCATTCCTTTTCCTTACCGAATGCTATTTCAATAGGTAAGAAACGACAATATTTGCGTAACAGTCCTTCAATACGTGCTTCTTCGAGAAATTCTTTCGATTCATCATCAATGTACAGGATGATTTCCGTACCACGTGAATCTTTCTCGATATCTTCCATTTTGTACTCAGGACTACCGTCGCAAGTCCATTTTACAGCCTGTGCGCCTTCTTGATATGATTTAGTACGCACTTCGACCTTCTTCGATACCATAAAGGCTGAATAAAAACCTAAGCCAAAATGGCCGATGATATTTTGATCTTTGTATTTTTTAATAAATTCGTCAGCGCTCGAGAATGCGATCTGGTTCAGATACTTATCCATTTCCTCAGCAGTCATTCCGATACCACGGTCAGTAATGATCAGTTTGCCTTTTTCAATAGCCACATGAATGGTTAGATCTCCCAATTCACCTTTAAATTCACTGTTTGAAGCCAATGTTTTGAGTTTTTGTGTCGCATCGATGGCATTGGATACCAATTCTCTCAGGAAAATTTCATGATCAGAGTACAAGAATTTCTTGATGATTGGAAAAATATTTTCAGTGGTTACGCCTATGGTTCCTTTTTGCATGTATTTTAGATTTTAATTGGTTTAACATATGATGGTTGCTGAAAAACAAACAAAGCTTGTGCCATTGGAAGAAATATGACATTTTGTCGCAATTCTGGTTGTCTGGAACCACATCAATCTTGATAAGTGCGGTACAAGTCATGGATGCAGTTTCGTAAAAATCAACTGAATGTTAGAGAGTTATAGATTATAAAAAATTGATATATCTTTGAAATTGAAATGAGTTAAAAATCACCCGCCTGACCGGACGGGCAGGTCCATCAAAAATCAAAAATTACTGATGCTTTATTCGTTTATCATATCCGACGGGCGCCTTGTTGCTCCTGAAAATCGTATTGTTCCGAATGAATGTACCGTATTATATGAAGTAATACGTGTAACAAACGGTACGATTCTTTTTTTAGACGACCATATAGACAGGTTAAAACATTCTGCGGAATTGGCCGGAGTATGTTTACCTGTATCCGAATATGAAATTCGCCAGCAATTGACGCAATTATTACAAAGCAATCAAGTACAAACCGGCAATATTAAATTGGAGTTTTACAACGAAGATGGCATTATAAAACATGATGCGATGTTTTTCATACAGCACCGTTATCCATCCGATGAGGCGTATCATACAGGTGTAAGAACATGTCTTTTTCTTGCCGAACGCTCCAATCCCAATGCAAAAATCATACAACCGGAGCTTACAGCGCAAATTGATCAGATTATCGCTGAAAAAAAAGTATACGAAGTCATTATGGTGCATCCGGAAGGCTATATCACCGAAGGTGCCCGTTCTAACTTCTTTATGGTGAAGGATGGCTCGGTATATACAGCTCCATTGGCTGATATTTTACCCGGGATTACCCGTAAATACGTGCTACAGATATGTCACGAATTTTCGATTCCTTTTATCGAGAAGCGTGTATCTGTCCATCAGCTTCCCGAAATGGACGCGTGTTTTCTTTCAGGAACATCTCCCAAAGTATTGCCGATAAAACAAATAGATGATTTGAATTTTGATGTGAACAATATCATTGTTCGCAAAATTATGAAGCGGTATGACGAGTTAGCTGGCCTGAAAGGGACATAAAAAACAATATACCCCGCATCAGCAAGATGCATCAGTTTTCTTGTCCGAATGGCTAAAAGTGAAAAGAGATCAGCTAAATTTTTGATATTGAGATGCTTATTTTATCATATGGTTCTTCCCGGATATACTTCCAAGGCACGTCTCAAGCATTCCAAGGCATGTTCTATGTCAGTTTTGTTGATGACATATGCCAACCGGACTTCGTTTTTGCCTAAGCCCGGAGTAGAATAAAAGCCTGAACCCGGAGCTACCATCACCGTTTGACGATTATATTCGAAGTCGCTGAGCATCCATTGCGCAAATTTGTCGGAATCGTCTACCGGAAGACGTGCCATCGTATAGAATGCCCCTTTAGGCATCGGACTGTATACGCCTGGAATATGGTTTAGTCCATTTACAAGTGTATTGCGGCGCTCAATGTATTCATCGTACACGGCAGCATAATATTCGGGTGGCGAATCTAAAGCTGCTTCCGCTAAAATCTGTCCAAAACTAGGTGGACTAAGCCGTGCTTGCGCAAATTTTAGTACGGTATCCATCAATTCCTGATTACGGGTTACTAACGCGCCAATGCGTATTCCACAGGCACTGAACCGTTTGGACATAGAGTCAATCAGTACTGCATGTTTTTCTAACCCTTTGATTTGCATGATGGAATAATGCTGGTTACCGTCGTAACAAAATTCGCGGTATACTTCATCTGAAATCAAGAATAGATTATGTTTGATAGCTATTTCAGCCAATTTCTCCAATTCGGCACGCGAATAAAGGTACCCTGTAGGATTGTTCGGATTACATATCATGATCGCCTTGGTGCCGGGCGTAATCAAATTTTCTATTTCTTCAATCGGAGGAAGGGCAAAATCTCTCTCAATAACTGATTTGATAGGTTTCAGGCCGACTCCTGCAACAGTTGAAAAACCGTAGTAATTGGCATAAAAAGGTTCAGGAACTAACACATCTTCATAGTGGTTCAAACAAGCCATCATCGTCATCGAAATAGCTTCAGAACCGCCATTGGTGATCATGATTTGATTGAGATCCACATCGATACCTTTATCCTGATAGTATTGTGCCCATCGCCGTCTCAATGATTCGATACCCATCGAATGACTATATTCTACTACTACCAAATCATTATGCCGTACCGCTTCCATCCCAATTTTCGGAGTAGGAATATCTGGTTGTCCGATATTCAAATGATACACTTTAATACCTTTCTTTTTAGCTTGTTCGGCAAAAGGTACAAGTTTCCGGATGGGCGAAGGCGGCATGATCCGTCCTTTAGTTGAAATTTGAGGCATTGATATCAAGCATTTAACGTTATCACATGTATAACGTTTACAACATATTCATTAAAAATATTCAAATATGATAAATTCTTAACAGTCGATTTACAATTTGTGAATCAACAGTGGCATAAACTATGCAAAATAAGCATAAAACTTTGGTTATTTAAAATAATATTTCTGACATCGCTGAAAGATATTTTACTGACATATTTGTTATCTTTGCGAAGAACACTTAATCCATAAACGATTATGGCTCTTTTATTTAAATTTCATACGCCCAAGCCCAGACAATTTCATTATCGTCCTTTATATTATGACGAACGGAAAGAACGTTTGGAAAAAATGAAAGCAGAGGCAGAAGCAGCTGCAAAAACTGGATCATCATCATATACGAGTTTACAAAAAGGTTTTTTATCGGAACGCCATACCAAACATAAGACGTCTTTGGAAAAAAAATCCGCATTGCGGTTCCTTGTAATTCTGATCATCCTTTTGGGCCTCCTGTACTGGATTATGCCGGAAATTTTTTACGACTTTTGGAAAATCAAAAATTAACGGTCTATCCATTCATTCACTTGCCAGTATGACAGACATTATTCGGCTTCTTCCGGATTCGGTCGCAAATCAAATCGCGGCTGGAGAAGTTATTCAGCGTCCTGCGTCGGTATTAAAGGAATTGGTGGAAAATGCCATTGATGCAGGTGCAACATCCATAGATATTTACTTGAAGGATGCAGGTAGAACGCAGATACAAGTCATCGACAATGGGAGTGGCATGTCTGAGACAGACGCCCGTCTCGCTTTCGAGCGGCATGCAACCTCCAAAATACGTGATTCTAAGGATCTATTTTCGATACATACGTTGGGATTCAGAGGCGAAGCATTGGCTTCTATTGCAGCTATTGCAGAGGTTCTGTTAAGAACCAGACGTACAGAAGATGAATTAGGAACACAAATAGAAATTGCGGCAACACGGGTGACTGGACAGACTCCTGTACAATGTCCTGTTGGAAGTACTTTTACGGTAAAAAATTTATTCTTCAATGTGCCTGCACGACGTAAATTCCTGAAATCGGATGCTACGGAATTGACCCATAACCTTAATGAATTTAAACGCATTGCATTGGCTAATGAAAATGTCGCTTTTTCTCTAAAAAACAACAAAACAGACATTTATAGCCTTCCGGCAACAAATCTGAGGCAAAGGATCATACATTTATTCGGTAAACAATTGAACCAAAATCTATTGACTATAGATACGGAAACGACTTTGGTCAAAGTGAGTGGATTTGTGGTCAAACCGGAGCATGCTAAAAAATCATTCGGCGATCAGTTCTTCTTTGTTAATGGTCGTTTCATCAAACACCCCTATTTACATAAAGCCATTGTACAGGCATATGCGGGTATTCTTCCGCCGGAATATATTCCAGGATATTTTATTTATCTGGAAGTCCCGCCAGGAACCATTGATATCAATATTCATCCGACTAAAACGGAAGTTAAATTCGAGGATGACCGAGCTATTTTTCAGATTCTTGTCAGTGCCGTGAAACAGGTCTTGGGAAAATTCAATATCGTCCCATCCATCGATTTTGAAGTAGATACTTCAATACAGATTCCGGTGCTGCGGTCGGATACAAAAATTAATATGCCGCAAATATCCGTGGATCATGATTACAATCCGTTCAAACATTCGGATGGTCACCGACACTCTGGTTCTGTTGATCACAAACAGTTACAAGGTTGGGAGTCTTTGTATGCCGGATTTGAAAATGAAGGCCGTCAAACAAATATTTTTCCGGAACCGGATTTGGGGAACAATGATCTTGTTACTGTTTCCAATGTGTATCTTCAGTTTAAAGGTAAATATATTCTTACCCCTGTGAAATCAGGCTTAATGTTGATCGATCAAAAACGGGCACACGAACGTGTCTTATTTGAACAATACCAAGCACAAATTGGGAATGGTAAAACAGTGAGCCAACAAAGCCTTTTCCCAGAATCTGTGGAACTATCTCCTGACGATATGGCATTGTGGATAGAATTGAAGCATGATTTTGCC
>JAVBMZ010000068.1:0-18746 GCA_031551935.1 Bacteroidales bacterium | reverse complement strand
CAAAAAAGATAGCCCGTCGGGAAAATCTTTTTCTATTTCCTGCATTTCCTTGCGGATTTCTTTTGCAACCTCAATGGAATTGGCTCCGGGAAGCGTATAAATACTTAATATGGAGGCATTTTTTCCGTTTAGTCCGCTTTCTGTACTGTATGATTGTGCCTCGAGCGATACCCTGGCCACGTCCCGTATCCGGATCAGGGATCCATCGTTATCAGCTTTAATCACAATATTTTCAAATTCGGTAACCGTAGATAATCGTCCCTGTGCCGTGATAGGCGTTGCTACGTCAATGTGCGTAATCGGTGGTTTCCCGAATTCCCCGGCTGCCGACTCACGGTTCTGGTCTTTAAGCGCGCTTTGTAAATCATCGACGGTCAGTCCGAAACTTGCCATGCGGTCGGGATACACCCAAATCTGCATTCCATAATAACGGCTTCCGGCATTGGAGATACGCCCTACACCCGGAATACGCCGGAGTACATCCACTACATTGATGGTCGCATAATTGCTCAAATAAATTTCGTCATATTTGGGATCGTCAGAGACAAGGGCAATACTCATCAATTGGTTGGCGGCTTGCTTTTCGACAGAAATACCGTTTTGGAGCACTTCGGCAGGAAGGCGTGGCTCAGCCAGTTTGATACGATTTTGCACTTCCACTGCAGCAAGATCGGGATTCGTATTCACATCAAAAGTGACTGTGATGGATAATCCGCCGGAGTTGGAACTGCTCGATTCCATATAAAGCATTCCGGGGGTACCATTCAGTTGTTGTTCGATAGGAGTGGCCACCGCTTGCGATACAGTGGTGGCATTAGCTCCTGGGTATGAGGTGTTGATTCGAACAATAGGCGGAGTGATTTGTGGATATTGTTCAATAGGCAAAATCATCAGCCCGATGATTCCCACGATGACAATCAACAGGGAAATAACGGTAGATAATACCGGACGCTCGATGAAAAATCCCGGTTTCATGGCATGACCTCCTCTTCTGACTGATTTCCGCTATCTTGCCCTTCCGGCGGGTTTTCTTCCCCGGCAGTGCGGGGAACTACCAATTGCCGGTGAGACAGTTTTTGATAACCTTCCGTTACGATATGCTCCATGGGAAGAAGTCCACGGGTAATCACAATGCTATTGTCACGCTCATACCCGGTTTCCACATATCGTTTTTCGGCAATATTGTCAGGACGTATGACGAAGATAAATGCGCCGCCCTTTTCGATAGAGATAGCTTTACGCGGAACAACGACCACATTTTCCAATACGTCGAGCAGCAACTTTACCCGCGTGAATTGTCCCGGCAGCAACACTTGGTTTGGATTGGGTAAAATGGCGCGAACACCAAATGTTCCGGTTTTGGGATCAACTTGTGGTGAAGCAAAATCGACAATCCCTTTCTCTGCATAAACAGTATTGTCAGCAAGAGTCACAGTGACGGTAGGTTGCCAGGATCGGGTAGGATCCAATTCTCCTAAATGGACATTGCGTTGTTGACTACGTAGGTAATCGAGTGCTGTTAACTTGAATTCGACAAATACCGTGTCGCGTTTCACTACCGTGGCTAATAATGAAGTGTTGGATTGCCCTACCAAAGAGCCGATATCAACATATCGTTCACTGATATATCCGGATAAGGGAGAACGCACTACTGTATAGCTGAGCTCTAATTCGGCTTGTTGCAGGTCGGCTTTACTCATGGAGACATTGGCTTTGGCCATGTCATAAGCAGCTTCGGCATTATCAAGGTCTAACTGGCTGGCTGCATTTTGTTCGTACAACGGACGAAGTCGTTCGACATCCCGTTGTGATTTTGCCTCTTGAGCCTCGTCTTTTTTTAATTGCGCTTTGGCCTTTTCTACTTTGGCTTTATACATCAAATCGTTGATATAGAAAAGAGGTTCTCCTTTGCGCACTTTTGTCCCTTCATCAAAAGTCATCCTTTCCAGGAATCCTTCTACGCGCGCATGTACTTCAACGTGACGCGAAGCTCTTATGAGTCCCACATATTCACCATATATTTCGATGTTATCAGTCGTAACCGGTTCAATCTCTACAACAGGCGGTTTGATTTTCTCTTCTTTACAAGTGAACAAAAACACAACACTTAACAAGCACAGTAACATGGCTGTGTGTGTTGCTATGATACGTTTACTTACACATTTATCTATTGATTGTTTGGCCATATTGTCGTTGTCTTAATGAATTTTTCTAATAATGGATTATTCTGTATTTTATTTGCGACGCAAAAATGTGGAATCAAATATTTAGTAAAGAATCACACCTGTTGTGTAATACTAATACTACAACTATCTTACTATTTTTGTTCAACTAAAAATGATAACCCTATAGTGTATTTGGAAATATAAAAAGGAGTTGTCCAATTCATAAATACTTGTGGGATTAACTACGAAGATATGGTTGCTTGATGAAAATAAAATTTGGACAACCTCTTAGAAAAAAGTATACGAAATACTTGTTTCAAATCCCCCGCCTATCTACCATACTATACGGTATGGTATGGTAATTTTTATAATTTCTGTAGCTTAATTTTCAATTCACGGGCAACTTCCCTAATAGACAACCCATTGGGGCGAAAAATACCCAGACTAAGTTGTGGTGTCGCCGCTGTCGCTCGTGCTTGTGTATCCTTGGCAATTTGTAATACGATACGGGCACACGCCTCAGCATCTTCGCCAGCGCGGTGATGACGAAATATGATACCGAAACGTTGACACAACACATGGAGACGGTGACTTTCCATTTCAGGCCATATCCTGCGTGACATTTTTACACTACAGAGATAATCTGCGTTCGGTGGAACTATTTTATAATGATTCAATACCTGACGTAATACGGTCATATCAAATTTTGCATTGTGTGCTATCAACAACTGGTTTTTCAGGTATGGTTCCACTTCTTGCCATGCGGCATCAAAATATGGCATGTCTTGTAAATCCCGTGTGGAAATGCCATGTATGTTTTCATGCCAGTAGTTCATGTATGGGTAACAACTTGGTTTGATGAGCCACGAACGTGTTTCCACGATGTTCCCATTGCGTACCACGCAAATGCCCAATTCACAAGGAATCAATTCATCCGCTGTCTCAAAATCTAATGCTATGAAATTCAAATATATTGAGAATTAATGGTGCATTTTTATTTGAACGCTTTCAAAAACGTTTCTTTATATGCCGGCGATATTTCCACTTCAGAACCATTGTCGAGTTCCACATAACCACCTGAACCTTTATGATATGATCGAACATGGTGTACATTAATGATGTGAGATTTGTGTACCCTGATAAAAGGGAATGGTAATATTTCCGAAAAATGTTTCAGAAACCGGCACACCATTTTTTTACTGCCATTGGTGAGATATAGGTCGGTAAAATTACCATTGCCTTGTAAGCGGACAATTTCTTCCATTTTTATCACTTCAAAACCTTCCAATGTCGGCAGGATCACCTGTCGTCGTTCCGGTTGTTGTTCTCGAAAATTTTCCACTACAATCCGGTTCCGGTTAAATTGTTCTTCGCGAATGAGTTGTTGTTGTACTTTATTCACTGCAACAATCAATTCCTCGATGCTTACAGGTTTCAACAGGTAATAGGCTGCACTCTGGTTGAGCGCTTTGAGCGAATATTCGGAAAAAGCAGTCACGAAAATGGTTTCGAAATACAAATCGCGGCACGCTTCCAATACATCGAAGGCATTGCCAAAAGGCATTTCTACATCCAGGAAAACTAATTGCGGTTGCAGTTCATGCAGCAACGGAACAGCTTCCTTACAGTTCTGTGCTTCGCCGATTAAGTCTACTTGCGGACAATATTTAGATAAGTAATTCCGCAATACCTCACGGGCAGCCGATTCATCTTCTATAATAACGCTTCGAATCATTTTTGATGGAGGATTTTTGATGGATGTTCAATCACTAATTGCACCACTACTCCCGGTTCTGTACCTGATTTTTCCGTTATAGTCAGTCGGATATTGGTTTTGTAAAGCTCGTTGAGTAGTTTGATGCGTTCGGAAATGTTTGTTAAACCACGGGAATGGTGTACTTTCTGGTTCCGTGTTTTGATCTGTTCACTTTGCGCCAAGCCAATACCATTATCATCGATGGTAATCCGGATAGCGTTATGCTCTTGCATGATGCTTAATTTCAGTAATCCTCCTTTACCATCCCGATAGCGTAAACCGTGCCATATGGCATTTTCCAGATGCGGCTGTATCAGCATATTGGGAAAATAAACTGCTTCAGTATCGATAGTATCGTCTATGACTATTTTGTAGGTAAATATCTCGTGAAAACGAAGTTGTTCTAGATCCAGATATTCACGTAACTGTTCTATTTCGTCGCTTAAGCGGACAAAATCTTTGCTGGAATTTTCCATGATATTGCGCATCAGTCGGGAATAGGACGTGAGATATTTGTTAGCTTCCAGTTCGTTGTTTTGGGCAATAAACTGGTTGACACTGTTCAAGCTGTTAAATATAAAATGTGGGTTCATCTCGCGACGTAACGACTGCAATGCAATTTTCTTATTACGGATACGAATAGTGTACCATGCCTTTGCAATCAATGCCACAAGTAGCAGCATCAGGAAAATGGATACGATGAGTACATAATTGAACCGATTGGTACGATGGATAATTTCGTCCTTGAGCGCACGTTCATTTTCCAATTGCCGGATACGATCTTCAGTAACCTGAAATAGTTTGGCATCTACCAGGGAACTGTCTGCACGAATCATGCGTTCAAGATTGTCTAAAAAGTTACGGTACAATTCAAGTAATTTACCATTACTTCCATGTTTATGGTATTGGTCGGCCAATAATTCAAGACTACGTTTGGCTTCGAAGGTTTGTCCGTTGGCAATCGCCAGGTTATAGGCCTGCATCAGTGCTTCCATGCCCTGATCAGCTTTATCGTCGATAAAATAAATATATGATAACGATTGTAATCCACTGATTTCTGTTTTCACATCTTGTATTTCCTGTGCTTTCTGTACCACCTCCTTATTGAGTTCAATCGCTTTATCGAATTTTTTGTCGGCCACATATACCTGGGCCATCTCTCCTTTTATTTTAAGGGCTTCCGTCTGCTCTTCCGAAATATTACTCAACGCTTTCTCATAATTGCTAATAGCCTCTTCACTTTGTTTCATTTGCACATTGGTTGCGGCTAATTGCCTATAAGTCATTGATTTTTCCTCATTAGTTCCTTTTTCATCCAACAATCGGATATTACTTTGAAGCAATTCAGATTGTACAATAGGATTAGATTGATGACGCAACCGACTGGCATCATTGATATTAAGTTGCCGTTCAGTTGAGATGGTTGTGTTTCTACTGGCTTCTTCGTAATACTCGATGGCTTCCGGAATATTTCCTTGTTGTTCTTGTATCCGTGCCAGTTCTCGATTTACAATCGCTAATTTTTGCCTTTGGCCATTTTTTACGTATAAATCACGGGCCTTTTTCAGGTAATCTTCTGCTTTCGCATATTCTTTATTATTCACCAAACTTTTGGCTAATTCCTCATATTCTTCTGCAATTTGTTCATCTGTTTTCCCTACACTCAATGATTTCGAAAGCCTCGAAGCAGCTTTATTAAGGCTACTGGGTTGCGCCTGTTGTTTTCGAACAAATCCAGTGTCGGGAGCCTGTGCCATCACAGGGCAACAGGTCATCGTCAACAGGAAGAATATATACAGGCAATAATGCATTTATGAGATGTTTTCGCCAAAATTATAAAAATCATCCAATTCTCCATAGAACTGATACAATGCAGAACAGATGAGCCAATGCACAAATGGCTATCGGTTACCATCGGATTCTATATCGAATATACAAATATCCGGCTTTATTTTTAATCTTTCACTATTTCTTACCCATTACATTTTCTATTTCACCAAGTCGGAAAAGTGTTTCACCCAATATGACCAAAAACCTCTTTTTCTGCAACCTATATTTGCTTTATCAAAATGATAAATCTTAAAAAATATGATGCCATGAAAACATTCATTTTTATCAGTACTTTCTTTTTCGTATTTGTATTTAGTAGTTGCCAACATAACCGTGCATCGGAAGTTCCAGCAGAACAGGCTGTACCAAATAAGAGTACGGCTAAAATACAAGTTGCTCTATTGCTCGATACATCCAACAGCATGGATGGACTGATCGATCAGGCCAAATCTCGTCTCTGGAACATTGTCAATACATTAACCACTTTAAAATACAAGGGAGAAGAGCCACAAATCGAAATTGCGCTTTATGAGTATGGCAACAATGCTTTGTCCGAACAATCGGGTTATATCCGGCAAATAACGCCGCTCACTACCGATTTGGATGTGATTTCAGAGATGTTGTTTGCGTTGAAAACTTTTGGCGGTTCAGAATATTGCGGGGCGGTAATTAGTAAAGCGACCGGTCAATTAGCATGGAGCAGCCAACCGTCGGATATGAAACTTATTTATATTGCAGGAAACGAAGAATTTAACCAAGGAGAAGTTAATTATAAAACTTCTGTGGCTAACGCCGTAGGTAAGGATATTTTTGTGAACACTATTTATTGTGGGGGTTATCAACAAGGTGTCCGAGAATTTTGGAAAGACGGCGCCGATCGGGGCAAGGGTAAGTATTTTAACATCAACCATGATGCTAAGGTACGTTATATTGTTACGCCATATGATGACCGCATTAGCCATTGTAATGAAAAATTAAATGCTACTTATATTGCCTATGGATCATTGGCAAAAGAAAAACAAATGAATCAGGCTACGCAGGATGAAAACGCAGCGGCTGTGTCTTCATCTAACTATACCGAACGTGTGGTGAGCAAGTCGAAAGCAGTATATAAAAATGAATCGTGGGACTTGGTGGACAAGACGAAAGAAGACAGCAAAGCCTTGTCGAAAGTAAAACAGGAAGAGTTGCCTAAGGAACTACAAGGAAAGTCTGAAGCAGAATTGAAGGTCATTGTAGACCAGAAAGCAAAGGAGCGGGAGACGATACAAAAAGAGATTGCCGATTTGGCCAAGAAACGTCAGGAATACATTGATGCAGAACTCAAAAAATCAAACAACGTGCAAGATGATCTGGGTAATGCGATTAATTCGTCGATTGTTGCTTTTGCCGTCAGCAAAGGATATCGAGTAGAATAGGCTATTCATTGAACAGATGAGACGGTCCGAAGATCCGTCTCATCTGAATAAGTATAATGTTTTTAATACATCCGAAATGAGAAGAATAATTTTAGTTTTTAGCATTGGTTTATTTTTTGTTGTTGCCAATGCTCAAGTAAAAAAAGTTGCTGAGATATATAGTAAATTTCTGAATCTATCAGGAACAGAATATGTTATTGCAATTGTGGATCATTGGTCGAAAATGGAGAAATTAGCAAATAGTATGGTATTTATCAATACGTCTACGGGGGAGTCTAACACAGTTAATTTTCCTGATGAAATCCTTCTGAAAACTGTTGAGCATATCCATTTGGATACATAAGGGGTCAATATTTTGTTAATACTAACTCATGGAACCGGTAAAGGAAAGATTAAATGGAATACTCCCGGACAAATTTTCGTATCGTCATTTAATGGGGATAGTATAACGCAATTAACGGACGATAATTACTCTGTTGGAGGCTGGACGATAAATGAGGTTACAGGAACCTTGATTGTGTCGGGTTATTTTGACACTAATCAAAATGGGAAAAAGGGACAAAATGAAAAAAGTGAACTTTTAATATTTGATTTAAAAACACTGAAAGTAAAATACGGCATGTAATACTTTGTGTTAATATATCTCGATGATTGAAAGTATCGATTCTCAAGCAAAACGGCGAAGTTCTCATGCAAATATTTGCAATCCAACCTCTTATTGTATTAACACAAATCTCATACTGAACCCGACATTCGTGTTGTAGCTTTTGTAAGAGGTAGATACAAATGGAGTATTGATGATGCGGTCAAAAAATACAGTCAATGTGAAACTGCTACTTAATTTATAATCAGCAGAAATTTTGATGGACATTACATTTTGTCCCGCCGAAGCTTGTACGGGAAGTTGGGTTTGTTGCTGTTCTTCTTCAGAAGAATCTCCTACCCGCCGTATCAACGTTTTACTATCCCTGATGGAAAAATCAGCATTTATTTTCAGGTCGCTTTGCAGTTTTTTTCTGTCTCCGTCTAATGTTTTGATGATCAATGGCACTTGGTTGAATATATAACCCAGACCAACAATATAGTCTGATGTATTGTTTTCTATTAATTGCAAGTTACTCAGACCTAAGGTTACGTTACGTGTTTTACGCATTTCAAACCTTGCAGAGAGGCTATTCAGGAACATCAGGTCGACACCAATTAAGGGGCCGAATAATTCATTGATATTAGCCGACGATATATCGTTTTTAGGAATGAAGTTGTTCTGCAAGTCGCGGTTATATGACATGGCGGTGGCTATATCACCATTATAATCATAGTTAGAAACATAATTGCCTATGGAATATACTGCTTTGTAGCTATGACGTAAACTGACCGAACGGAAGTATTTTTTGATGAATGCGAGATTACTCAAACCATCAAAGCTTACATCCCAATTGGGTAACATGTTCCAATAGGAAGGGAAATCTTTCAAAGAAACAGTACTGGGATCTTTTCCCGTATAGGTAGCATAAAATGCAGGAATCATCACATCTTGCGATTCAAGACTATACCCATCATAACCGCCTTTTCCGTCAGGCGTGGCTGAGTATGAAGGATCATTTGCTTGCATATCTGTCGCTCTTCTACGCGCAATTATTTCCCGGTTCTGCTTGAATTGTTCAAAAGTAGCCGAATAATAGTTTTTATCCGGGTTGTACTTTTCAAAAGCGCTACCCAAAGCAATGACAGTAATACTGTAATTTCCTGAGTTAAGCGGGGAACGCATGTCTTCTGGATAACTCCCAGTGGATGAATCCCAGATATAATATGAAGTGCGATTTTCAGTATAACTTCTTAACGCAGTTAAAGTGATGCGGATATTCTGGAAGGGTTCAAAGATACCACGGGCATTTAAGCTATTTGTATGAGTGATGATGACCGGGCTATTCAATCGCTCTTCTTGAACCAGCCAATTTTTTGCAGCTGCTTTGTCAGGGAAATTATTATCCTGCCATCCCAAAATAAATGGCCAACCGGGAGCTGAACCACTCATTCCGAACATGTTACTGGACATGGCATATCCGGGTAGCAGGGTACTTCCGTTTTGCATGTAATTAAGACCTATGCTTTTTACCCCAAGTATAATCCGCATAAAATTTTGTGTGATGAAATCTATGGGATCGCCGCCCTTCTTTTCAACCAATCCGGTAACTGTTATAGCAGCTCCACGAAAATCAGCGTCGGTAGTTACTGATATCCGATTATCATTGATAATTTGTACATTAGCATCTATGGTACCACCATTTGCATTGGTCAATTTTACGGTTACCTCCTGTGTCTTCAGGTCATGCTGTATGTTGCGCGGTTCGCCAGCTCTCATATTGAGGTTACTCCGCTCATATGTAACAGTTTTGTACTGTTTTGGTTGTTGAGCCTGTTGATTGCGGGAGGGCTGTGTAATCTTTCTAAAGTAAGGTACTTTGTTATATAGTGTCGCCATATTCAATTGTCCGTTGAGACTGATGGCATTTCTGTTACTGATGGTATTGCCAGGATTAAATGACGATGTATCATTATAAATCGGCGCTACTCCCCACATGTATTCGCCTGAATAACTTGCCGAAGCCGAAGTCCAATCAAGGAAAGGTAATTTATTAATAGGAATGATATAACTGGCAGCAAAACGATGGCTATAATCTGTGACGCGTCCACCGTTACGAATATTGTGCCAGACAGAATCCTTCCATAATTCGTACTCATCCTTCATATGACGATCTACCACGCCTACTGGCTCGTCAATACGTGCCATGTTGCTTGCTGAAAAGTCAAACTTGAGAGATTTGGCTAAATCCCACGATATATCGAAGTAACGACCCCATATCCAGTTTTTATCTACAGTTGGGTCCATGATATATTCCGGATTGTTGATGTTACGTGTTCTCACCTCCGAATATGTCCTCAGCATATCCGTTCGTAATGAAATACGGTTAGGCTTTATGTTGAAGTTGAAATCGCGGATGATACGGAATATTGGTTTATTCAAAAACGCAACTTTTTGTAACGGCGTGATGGTAAATGGCATCGTGCTGTAATCATAAATGATGCCCCCACTATAACTTTTTTCCAAATCCTTCTCTATCGCAACATTATGGCTATAAGTTTCATAATAAGCATAATTGAATGTGAAGTTGGAGAAATTCCAAAAACGTGGTTTTTCGTGTATGGTGTTTACCCGTACATTGGTCAGGTTGAAACTTTTGCGACGGGTATAATCCTGTGCCAGATCCTTGAGGGAGTCTCTAGCCTCCCTGGTGGGTAGGGCAGCCAATGCATCTTCCATTTTCACATCAGGATTGGTCGGATCATATTCCGGTGTAATGAAAGTCTCCGCATATCCCAAATACATCGGTATTTGTACATTCAGTTTCTCAGGGAAAAGTTTACCCAATTCTATATTGGCAGAAAGGTCATATTGATTTCTTTCTTCGGTTGATCGGTCGTTGATTTTTGAGTCAATACTCCCGAAACCAGGTTGAACGGTTTCTCCTGCAATAGCAAATGTGGCCAGATCTGCCACACGAACAGCTAAGCGAGCGTTTGCAGCCCATCCGCCTTTATTATTTACGTTGGATAAGCGTAATTCGTTTACCCATACCTCTGATGAACGCACTTCACCCGCATGAGCGGAATTCGACGGATAACGGATACCGATCATGACGATGCGTACATTTGCTAAATTCGGATTCCCGCACACATAGAACATCTTTCCGTCTCCTGCGTCATAAGGGAATACGGTATTTAACGTTACCGAGGATCCGGTACGCCTCATTTCATCGTTACGTTTTTGCTTGAGTTCGGGTAGAAAATCCAAATCAACTCCCATGTGATTGGCTTCAGGCCATACATCGGCATCGGTATAAGTTCCTAGATTTAATGGTGTGAGTTTAAGTGGAATTTCATATTCATAGAAATTACTGCGATAATCCGTTCCAATCCTGATAAATACACTCAACTCGTCGTCCGATAAGGGATAACCCTCTATTTCTTCTGCGTGTACTTCCATTTCCAGGCTCCTGTATCGTCGCATATCGTATGATACGTTCTTATATACCGCCTTGGCGTCGCCATTAGACAAATTTCTGACACGTAATACCATCGATTGCTCATTGAGCTGTTGCATTTCACGTGTAGTTTGGTCTACAGCGCGATCAAATCCGGGAGGAACCATATATGGAATAGGTTGTCTTCCTGCGTTTTCTTCGATATTCACCGATGCTACTTCGAGTGTGGCCTGGGTAGATTCGGGAGTTGACGTTCCTGGAGTTGCCGATAAGAATGATTGACTATATTGCCGCCATTCGCCGCGGACTAATTCCAGACGTGCGAAACGAAGAATCAGCGAATCGGGACAGTTGGTCAGAAACATACGCATAAAACGAATGGTCTTGAAATCTTGTATGCCACCAATTGCCTTTTCGTATTCGCTGATAGGAACACGGAATTGGTACCAGGTGGCAGAAGGAGTCTTTTGGCCGTCGACCATGATAGAATCGTTGGTGACCTTGTCCACAATAAAGTTTTTCCCTACTTGAAAATCTTCACGATGTAGGCTTACCTTGTATTGGAAATAGCTTTCTGTTTCGCTCATGGTATTGTCACGGTTGATGTCCTCTTCGTCAGGCGACCCGTTGTTGGAATATTCATTATTGGACGAATTCCGGTCTACCCCGTTATAGTATTTGTAACGGGTAAGGATATCAGCCTGTATGGCATCCCATTCTGTACCTCGCGGATATCGGAAATTGTCGGTTGACGGGTCATTAAGGAGTTCTGCCATTGGTTTTTGATCAACAATACTTTGTACTTCATCTAGAAACGGCTTAAAGAAACGGCGTTCACGACTATCGCCCATTCCATCGAGACCGACATCCTGCCATGTACGATCACTATTGTCAAATGCATGAACAATGGGTTGAAGTTTAGGCACATATCCCCAAACTGTTGAGTCGACAGCATTGAGGTTGCCATCAAAAGGTAGTCCTTGTTCGGCGGATTTACGTGCATCTTTCAAGATATCTTCAGAGATGTTACCAAGATTGAAATATAAATCACCCCCTTTCAATTGCTGGGCCGCATCCTCTACAAAAGGGTCCATCAACCAGAATTCGATGAATTGTATGTTGTTGGTTTCAAAATCGCTGGGTTGTATCTCGCGCATCATTCCACCCCAACGTCTTGCAGGATTTTTTAAGGTTCCATTATAATTTACATTGTAAGAATCATAATTGTAAGGGCCACGTTCGAGGGGATAATAAGCCACATTGAGTACAGCGATGTTGGTGGGCATCCCCGCTATATGCTCTTTATTCTTGAATATTTCTTCTTCATAAATCGTCCTCACAAAATTGCTCGTTGTATATTTATCGGGATTGTTGTAAATATAACTGGGCGTGGTTGAAGAATTCATGTATTGTGGATTCACAAACAGTGGATCGATGGTATACCATGCTAATCGAGCCCGGTTTTTTCCAATAGCCAGATCATTGGTAAGACTCGACTCAGCAAACAGGCCATTACCATGTGGAATACTCGACAGGTGCCAGGCTGAAAAAGCGCGGAGATCATAGGAAGTTGCACTGCCATCGAAGTCGTCGATGTAGGCTGTTCCCTTATTCATAACCGCTCTGGAACTACCGGGTAATAATTGGGCAAATTCGCCTGAAAAATCAAGGCTTGATGGCGCTTTGGTTTGTATCAACGGAAGTTTGTCGACCCAACTGGTGAGGAACGGTAATTGGGTATTATAATTGGTGTTCAGTCCCAACATGGTATTAGCCAGTGGCTCGTCGCCAATGTTGACTTTTTGGGTCAATGGCCTTTCGGTATATCGCAGGATAGTTCCTCCGATGTTGAAATTATCAGAGAATTTGTAGTTGAGATGCATCCCCAACATGGTTTTTTGTTGTATGGCAAATAAGGCATTACTTTCCACGCTCACCCTAATCGGGGTTCCTGATTCAAGCAATCCGGTGTTGAGGATTTTCACACGCCCCATGTTATAATCTACTGTATAGTCAACATTTTCGACTAATCGTGTTCCTGCAGCGGTTACGATAACCGATCCTTCGGGGATATTCATCGCATTGAGGGTAATTTCCGAACCGCCTTCCGATTTGTAGGTGCCGCGTAGTCTGAATTTGTTGAGTTCGGCTATTTCTTTGGCTTTAGTCAATGTCGAGTCGTACAGCGCCTGAAAGACATACTGGTTTATTTTTGAATCGGAGAGACCTTTTTGTTTGAGATAGTTACGAAGTGTGCGGCCAAATGGCTCCAACACAGGGAAAATGATTTTTCCATTGCTCGAATTAATGGTGATTCCTTCTACGAAGTCAAATACTCCGTCAGGATATGCATCTAACTGTGAATTCAGTCGATCGAGTCCCATTATCCGTAGTAAGATATCTTTACTGACTGCATCCTCAGGAATGTAATTAATTTCATTACCTGAACGGTCATCAGCATACAATACATTCATTTGAAAATCATCTTTTTCCAAATTGTAGGCAGTAATGGAATAGATATTTTTCATCATCAAATTCCATGTCGGATATTTCGGAACAAGGTTGATACCTTTTAGCATTTTCACCACTAAGCCTTTGTCTCCAGATATCCCGCCACGAGACAATTCTCCCACTTTGTATGTCTTGCCGCGATAAGTATATTCATAAGCTACCCCCAACACTTCATCGGCGTTGAGTGCAGTATTAAGCGACACATATCCAAGGGTGGAATGAAATGTATACTCACGTTCGGTCAACAGACGTGCATTTTGTAGTTTTTCGAAATCAATACTCGGATTTAGCCCTATACCGCTTAACTGACCATTGATGTTGGTGTTAAAATTTCGAACGATATTACGTACAGATTGGTATAACGAGTTGAATGAAGCGATAGAGTCATTGTCCGGAAGATGTTCTGTACATCCCCCAACGCAAAAAAGCCTGTTGTAAATATGATTAGATTCACCAAGATCCATAAAAGCCACTATGTTACGCTCATCTTGGGTAACATTGGTACGATTGGTCACCCATACTTCGACACGGGTAATGGTAATGCCCGAAGTAACGGATGGTATGGTGGCCAGCCCTTGTTCGTAATGATCGCGAAAATATTGTGACAGGAAAAAATGTTTGTTGGCATCATATTCGTCCCCGGAAAGTTGAAATTCATTGATTTGCGAACCTCCTTTGATTTCAATAGTGGATGTTTGTCCTTTCTGTTGCGATGCTACTGCTGTAACATACATTTTGCCGAACTGTAACTCCGTCTTTAATCCAAACAAACTCTGGCTTCCGGTAATCAGTGATCCAGGTAACGGCATAGTGACATTACCTGCTTCAATCTTTTGAATGATTTCGTCTTCTTTGCCTTCGTATACCAGCTTTGCCTCATTTTCAAAATCAAAAGAAGCTTCAGTATTGTAATTAATTCCTAATCTCATTTTGTCGCCGATGGTACCGACCACGTTCACCTGCAAACGGGTGTCAAAATCGAAAGTGGTATTTTTACGCGCACTTTCGCTGAGGGTAGGGTTTTCGGTGCGGGAAGTATTTAACCCAAATATCAATTCCGCCGATCCTTGTGGCACAATGCTGATAACATTGGTACCAAAAATCCGGTCGAAAGTTTCGCCTCCCAAACTAAATTGAGGCATAAAGCTGGTACTTCCGTCAGGCCCTCCGCTAAGCGATCTTTTCGAATGACTTTCCCAATTCAACGTTTTTTGTTCCGACAACTTGTATTTCATGAAATCGGACATATCCATTGAATATGGTGTCTGGTACTCGTAATCACCCACTTTATCTTTGAAAATATACTGATTGCGTGCCGGGTCATAAACAATCTCCGTTTTTACATTCGACGGTTGTTTCAGGAACAAACCACCTCCGGGAACACCATAAAGATATGGATTAGGATCCGGTTTAGGAAAGCGATATTCGAGTGGGAAATGATACTCCTGTGATATAGTGTTATTGATTGTTTGGGCAAAGATATACCCTTTGCAGAAAAACATTCCGCAGCAGAGTAATAAGAGTATATGTCGATAGTGTATTCTGATAATTTTAAATCGCAAACTTTCGATTTTAATATTCCGTCAAGAAACCAAACATCAAAGAGGGGAAAATTAAATCCCGAATTTTAATGCTTCTTTAATCAAATCCTCAATGCTTGCAGATGGATTGGCAGCAACAATTTTGTCCAATACTTTTTCTACAGAAGCTTTGGCGAACCCCAAATTTACTAAAGCTGATAACGCTTCTTCCTTTGAAGTATTGTTTTTGGTCAAAAATTTGTCATCAGATAAAACCGCTGTCCCGATTTTATCTTTTAGGTCTACAATGATTCGTTGGGCAGTTTTTAATCCGATTCCCTTTACATTTTTCAATACGTTAGCGTTGCCTTCGGCAATAGCTTTTTGTAGTTCACCGGCCGATAATGATGAAAGAATCATGCGTGCCGTGCCAGCTCCCACACCAGACACTGTAATGAGTAACCGGAATAATGAACGTTCTTGTTTTTCGAAGAATCCGTAAAACAATTGGGCGTCCTCACGTACCACGTGGTGTAAATATAGTTTACACAAAGTGTCAGTTTCCTGAAATGCCTGTAAACTGGTGAAAGTATTAAGTGAAATATGTATCAGGTAGCC
Source organism: Bacteroidales bacterium (assembly GCA_031551935.1). GTDB lineage: Bacteria > Bacteroidota > Bacteroidia > Bacteroidales > UBA4181 > JAIRLS01. Next base: position 2,885 of record JAVBMZ010000068.1, on the reverse strand, counting down.
AATTCCGCCAGTTTGTATGGTGGCAGATATGGGGTTTACTTCCACCACACGGCCTTCTATGAAATCATACATTGATGTTTATGTTTAGAAAAATATCCGCCAAAAATATAAAAAATATTGAATAATAGAAAGGTAGGAGGCTAAGCATTCGCGAAAATTTGATATACTGGCATTTATTCATTCTGAAATGCTGTTAATGCCTCGTAATAAGAATATTGCAATTTGTATTATTTATTCCTCAGTATCATCACATACAGAAAATATGAAAAGCCTATATTGACGTCAATATCAGATAACCTATTTGTGCCCATAAAAATGAAATTAGTTTTGTGCTACACGTTGAAATTATTCATATGTTTTTTAAAACATTTAAGATAAACAGGCTATAGTTGGAACAAGTGTTGTTCATTTGATTTAATCATGTTTTGCTGTGACGATTATATCTTTCTGCTGTTTATGAGTCTGACTACGTTCTATCAGTACAGGCACACTTTGCTCAGTGTAGGGCAAAAGTTCTTGTTCTTTTACAAAGGTACGAGAACCAAAATATCAAGGCAGAGCTTCTCGGTGACCCACCTACGAAGCTAATACCGAAAAGATACAGCAACAAAAAATGGGTGCAAACCTGTCATATCCATGCGCAGCATACCATTGTGACAAAATTCCGTTCAAGCGAAGTCGGTAGACGGAGCGCGTTTATTTTGTCAAGCAGTTTTTGGTTCTTTTTTCTGCGTAAAAAAGAATGAAGAAAAGCGTTTTTGCAACGCTACAATCAACCATAGCCGATAAACATTAATTTTTTGATTGGCTATGTTAAAAAACAGTGTATCAAGGTTGACGTATTAAATTTTTCAAAACCAACTATTTGATATATTGATTGATAAGATCAACACAAAAATAGCTAAATTCCGCTATAAAATAGTGATAAATCGCTATATAATAGCTGAAAATAACAATATAATAGCGATTTTTAGCTATAAAGTAGCGAAAAACAGCTATAAGGTTGTTTATAATAGCTATTTTTATAGATGCCTCTCTCCCCAAGAGATTATCTAAAAAGTCGAAAATCACAAAGCTGTTAAAAGGTCCATAATTACAGTTGAACCAAAGATTTCGCCATTTCGAAATAAACTTTTTAACACCTTTATTATTTTTCATTTTGTTTCTAAAATACACTGTACTTGCTGCATGATGGAAATAAAATGACTGCCGGACAGGCGAAACAGCTTGGGGAAAGACAAAGTTAGATACGTTTGCTCTGGACAATGTATGGAATTAAGCGTTCGGGTTCTTTCTTTTTTGTATCTTAGCGGTTTAGATCGTTTCACATTTTATATCTTATTGCCGACATATATGTCTGAAACTTTAGAACAAAAGATGTGTCGCCGCTCGAAAGGATACTCATTTGTCCGAAATGTATTCGTGCGGCCGGCATTTTATCTTTTTTACAAAAAAATCGATGTCATTGGGAAAAAGGATGTACTGGACGAAGGGCCGATCATTTTTACGCCTAATCATCAAAATGCTTTAATGGATGCATTGTCCATTCTATGTACCAAGAACCGGCAACTTGTTTTTGTGGCTCGTGCCGATATTTTTCACCGACCGCTTATTATTCGTGTGTTACACTTCCTGCGTATATTGCCTATTTATCGTAAGCGCGATGGGGGAAGCTCTTCTGACAATAACCAGGAAACTTTCGATATCATACACCAGGCACTTCTTCACGGACAAGCTGTTGGGATGATGCCAGAAGGCACACACAACGAGATCAAACGCTTACGTGTCTTACAAAAAGGAGTATTCCGGCTTGCCATGCAAGTTCAAGAAAATTATGGTAACCGTCCGGTTGTCAAGATTATCCCTGTGGGGATCGAATATAGTAATACCAATAAATTCCGTAGTAACTTGATAGTTAGATATGGAGAAGCCATTGAAGTATCCGATTATTACGATTTGCATGTAGAAAACCCTGCAAAAGCATTTAAAGTAATGCAGGATGTCCTGTCGGAGAAGATGAAGGACGGAATGATCAATATTGATAATGAAGCACATTATGATGCCATAGAACGTATTCGTGTATTTTATTTGCGGCAGGCAATGCAACGCTTCAGACTTGCCTATCGAAATGCGGAAGATCGCCTTCGGGTTCAGCAAAAAATCATTGCTGCGATGCAAGACCATGCACAAACCGATCCAGAAGCTATGGCGGGGTTATGCACTCAGATAAACGAATATACTACTTTGCTTGACAGACATTGCATTCGCGACTGGGTAGTCGAACGTCAACCATATTCTTTCATCGGGTTGATGCTTCGAACTTTGTTGATGTTATTGGGGCTTCCGTTCTGGGTATTAGGTATGTTATTCAATTACTTGCCTTATAAATTATCGGCTTTCAGTTCCCGTAAAATTAAAGACCCCCAATTTGTCAGTTCAGTACAATTTGTCGCCGGGTTAGTACTTTTCCCTGTATATCATTGTATCATGATTGTTTTGTTGGTGCTTTTTGTCCCGTGTATTTGGGGGAAATTCATCATGCCTGTTTTGATATTGCCGCTGGGGTGGTTTGCTTTTACATGGTATCTTTCCGTCAAAAAACTCTGTGCCCGTTATCGTTTTTGGAACGGTACCCGCAGGCAAAATCCAGGTATACTTAAAACCATAGAATTACGGCAAACTATTTTTACGGCAATGGACAAAATTATGGAAGCTCATGCAGGGTGAGGCGCATTGTTAAACAATTATAATTTTTTACATCGGACACCAGAATATTTAGAATCTCTCTGTGGCTTGGTTGAATAACCAATAACCAACGGACTGTTTCTGTGTAATTATCGATACAATAAAAAATTTGTGTTTCCAAGGATATGAAACATAAATTT
>JAVBMZ010000179.1:0-8294 GCA_031551935.1 Bacteroidales bacterium | reverse complement strand
CACCCCCCAATTCATAACACCAGTCGTTGGTTTTTAAGTCCAAATATATGCCATCTTCCTCCCGGTATGTTTTGGCTAAATCAAAACGGGAATTAATCCCTCCAACAATAAAGCCACGATAATTATTAATTCGTTTCGATTTATATTTGAGCAGGATTGGTAATTCGATATAACTGGATTCAAGGCGTTGTTTGTCATTATACACCTTGTCATTACGGTAATACATCAGATGTCGCTGTCCAAAAGCCACTCCGGGTAGAAATCGTAATTCAAGGTAATCAGTGATACGGGCTGCGGAGACTGCCTGAATATGAAACCCTGTGGATAAGTTGGTAACATTAGTCAATAAAGAATCGGTTTGATAATATTTATATGCATTGGTAATAGAGAAATCCATTACATTCAACCCCAAACAAAAACCAAAATGGATGGCTTTTTCATCGTGGCGTTGATAATTCAATACCTTTTTATGGGAACGGTCTTGTGCCGAAGCACAAAGACAACAAAAGGACAACACTATGATACAAACCGAATATCTCAATTTTTTTAATATAAATGTACGATGAAAACGTTATTTCATACTGATTATTGCATGATACGCCATTCTATTCCCAGTTAGCTTTATATATAATCTTCCCCCCTTTCTAATTTCACATTATTAACAAAGTCTTTAATACGTTGTTCGTCCTCTTTTTTACAAATCAACAGTACATCATCCGTTTGTACTACAATCATATCTTCCAAACCTTGTATTACTGCTAATTTGTGCGGATGAATATTGATTTCGCAACCTTTGGTGTCATACAAGAAGACATTGTTGCCTACCACTGCATTCTGTTTCTTGTCTTTTTTCTGATTGGCATACAAGGAACCCCAAGTACCTATGTCTGACCATCCGAAATCGGCACAAAGCACATATACATTGTCTGCCTTCTCCATTACGGCGTAATCGATGGAAATATTTTTACACTGTGCATATATGTCGCGTACGGCATCCATTTCCTTGGATGTGCCTAATTGTTCAATTTCATTCTGAAAAAGGCTATTGATACTGGGCATATATGTATCAAATGCCTGCATAATAGACGGCAATGACCAGAAAAACATTCCTGAATTCCAAAAAAACTCTCCACTTTCAAAGAATATTTTGGCCATATCCAACTCGGGTTTTTCGGTAAAGGTTTTTACCTTTTTCAATTCGGGAAAAGGCAATTTCAGTTCCGACGGTTCGTTCAGCACTTGTATATACCCATAACCGGTATCCGGACGGCTCGGTTTAATACCAATGGTCAGTAGAACATTGTTGACAGAAATAAAATCAATCGCCTGCTGTACTACCCGTAAGAATTCCGGCTCATTGTTCACCAGATGATCTGACGGGGCTACCACAATATTTGCATTTGGGTTTTCCTTCAATATCTTGAAATTAGCATAAGCAATACATGGCGCTGTATTTTTCCGCATTGGTTCGAGTAATACCTGATTTTCTCCAATCTCAAGTTGTTCTATGGTAATATCTTTATATAACTCGTTGGTAACAATAATGATGTTTTCACGCGGCACAACTTTGCTGAACCTGTCAAATGTCTGCTGGATCAATGTTTTGCCAACGCCCATAATATCTAAAAACTGTTTGGGCTTGTTTGTACGGCTCAATGGCCAAAAGCGGCTTCCTACACCGCCTGCCATAATGACACAATAATTATTTGTATTCATACTTTAATTCAATTTAGTGTTGAGTGTTTCAGGTTTGCAAGTTAGAAACCTGCAACCATAAAACTTCAACTTTTTATTTCCAACCACCACTTTTCTTGTAATGTTTTTCCCAATCCCAAGCTGACAAGAGTGTCTCTTCAAGTGTACTTTGTGCTTTCCATCCTAATTCACGATTGGCATAAGACGTATCAGCCCACACCTGTTCGGCATCTCCCGGACGACGAGCAACAATTTTATAGTTAAGCTTTTCACCGGTGACTTTTTCGAAAGTGTGTACCAATTCAAGTACTGAAACTCCTTTACCTGTACCGAGATTAAATGTTTCAAAATTAGATTTGTTTTTCTTTTCGACCAAACGCTTGACAGCGACTACGTGTGCTTTAGCGAGATCCACCACATGAATGTAATCCCTGATGCATGAACCGTCGGGTGTATGATAATCATCACCAAAAACGCTAAGTTGCTTACGGATACCAATGGCCGTTTGGGTAATAAAGGGCACTAAATTATTGGGAACACCAACTGGTAATTCCCCAATAAGCGCCGATGGATGCGCCCCAATAGGGTTGAAATACCGCAAAGCAATCGTTTGCATGTTTTCCGAAACTGCCATGGTATCACGCAAAATTTCTTCAGAAATTTGTTTGGTGTTACCATAGGGAGAAGTAGCCACCTGTATAGGGGCCTGTTCGGTAACCGGCAGTTTTTCGGGTTGGCCATATACCGTACAAGACGACGAAAACACCATATGATGAATAGAACACTGTGGCATCAGTTCCAACAAATTCATCAAAGAAACCAAGTTATTGTGATAATATTTCAGAGGTTGTGCGACTGATTCGCCCACCGCCTTATATGCAGCAAAATGGATGATCGCATTGATACCTTGATGTTTTTTTAACATCGCTTCCACCTTCTCCCTATCACAAAGATCAATTTGCTCGAAAGCCGGACGTATGCCCGTAATTTGCTCGATACCATCAAGCGCGCCGATTTTTGAATTCGACAAATTATCAGCAATGACTACATCAAAGCCTTCATTGATCAACTCTACAGCTGTATGAGAACCGATAAAACCGGTGCCGCCTGTAACTAATACTTTTACTTTATTCATGTTTTATGATTATGTCAAAAGATTTTACTTACCAAATAAGAATATCAAGTCAAACATTCATCAGAATCCGGAGTGAAACGATGTTCATAAAAATGCATTTCTTTAATATACTGATATACCTTTTCGGGCAGAAAAAACGGAACATCCTTTTTTTGTGCAATGGCCTGACGGATAAAAGTCGAAGAAATGTCCATCATGGGAGCATCCACGATGGTGGCATTTTTCAAATTCTCGAACATCGACCGTGGTGTTTCAGGACGAGGATAAATGTAACGATGGTAATTCTCTTCTATAACCTCACTATTTTTCCATTTTCGAAATGATTCCAAATTGTCCGATCCCATGATAAGGGCAAATTTCCGTTGGGGATATTTCTCCGATAATCTGACCAGCGTATCAATAGTATAGGACGGTTTGGGCATTTTAAACTCAATGTCGCAAGACCTGTATGGCAAGTGTTCTCCAATAGCCAAATTTACCAAACGTAACCGATCTGCTTCCGATAACAAACTTTGTTTTTTTTTGAAAGGATTGTGCGGACTGACTACAAACCATAGCTGATCCATCTCCGTAAAAGCCAACATGTAATTAGCAATAGCCAAATGTCCGATATGTATGGGATTGAACGAACCAAAAAACAAACCAGTGGTCATCATGAAAATGGCAAGAACTTATTTTTTCGCAAATTTATCGTTAATCCATTTGGGGACTAATAATGCTCCAATAGCCAAATAAGGATAATAGGATATTAACCGCCAAAGAAATGCCAATGCTATGGCAAATCCAGCTACCGGAATGAATTCTCCCAAAAACTTATCAAACATAAATTCGGCAACCCCACTTCCTCCGGGAGTAGGACTTACCAATAGTGCAATCCACATCACTAATTGGCGCGCAAAAATCAAAAAGTGATCATGTACTGCAAAAAACGCCAAAAACAAAAAATTAACCACCCAATAGCGCGATGTCCATGAAAGAAAGGTACTTAAAAATGCCTGAATCCAAAATTTTGGTTTTTTCGATTTCATTTCGTCGGACGAAGCCATGATATCTATAGCTGCCTTACCCGCTCCGCGCCTCCATCGACGCAATAGTGGCAAATGGAATATCCTGTATACCAATTTACTCAGTCCGCGTGGATTAAAAAATAAACCATAAGATAAAATCAATACCCACGCTAATTTCAAGGCATAACCAATCAATACTACCACCATAATGCCATGAGTCCATCCAGGCGAATCAGGAATATCGAAAAGCCGTCCTGTACCAACAAGTAAGACCAATAGTGGAAACATAATCACAAAATACATCTCATCGAGTAACGATGTTATCATGACTATGGCTGAGCTACGCCCCACACTAATGCCTTCCTTGTGAACGTACATTAATGCCACACTGGTACCGCCGACGGACGAAGGAGTAATAGCTGATGTAAATTCCCATAACATGATGATTCTGAAAGCTTGTCTCCAATTAAGTTGTCGATCAGACAACACACGTATCCGAATCATATAGCCAAAATCACGTCCAGCCATGCACAGACAAGCCACAAGTATCCATAAAGCAGAAGTCCATGTAAATGTTATTTTGCTGAAAACGCTTGGATCAAATTCCCTATAGAATATATATGCTACTACCCCTAACCCTATTACGGCCGGCAGGATCACTTTCGATGCCTTTATACTGCTGAACGGATTTGAGGAATCAGCCATGTAATGAATAAATTTGGGATAAAATTATAGATTTTAAACCATAAAGCCTTATGAAAAAAGGAATTATTTTCATCGTGAAATGAATCAAAGCAAACAAATATCTAAAATACAAATAATTACAACAAATTATTCAAATAGCAAATTCGTTTATTCGGATTTTCCATTAATTTTGTTCTCTTAAATGTTCATTATACATTATTCATGTCCACACCTTTATCTTCATTAGGCGAATTTGGCCTGATCAAACATTTGACCAAAGACACTAAATTATCACAACCATCGACTCTAAAGGGCATTGGTGACGATGCTGCCATTCTTCATTATGGAAGCATAGCTTTAGCTGTAACTTCTGACATGTTGGTGGAAGGTATCAACTTTGATTTGACTTATGTTCCGATGCAACATTTGGGATATAAAACTGTAGTTACAGGACTCTCGGATTTATATGCAATGAATGCCGTTCCACGGCAGATATTGATATCGATTGCCGTATCGTCTAAATTTTCGGTAGAAGCATTAGATTTGTTCTACCAAGGCATACACCTTGCCTGCGAACGTTACCAGGTTGATTTGGTGGGAGGCGATACTACTTCGTCAGTTACAGGATTCGCAATCCATATTACGGCCATCGGCGAAGTGGAATTGAATAGGGTCACCTATCGCAATACTGCAAAAAAGGGGGATTTGATTTGCGTATCGGGTAATTTAGGTGCAGCATACATGGGCTTACAAATATTGGAACGCGAGAAAAAACTATTTGAGGAAGACCCGTCTATACAACCACAGCTGGAAAACTATGAATACATTGTGAGACGGCAATTAAAACCGGAAGCACGTAAAGATATCGTCGACTTTTTTACTTCTATCCAGTTGCTTCCTACTTCTATGATTGACATATCGGATGGTCTGTCTTCTGAATTGCTCCATATATGTTCTTCATCGCAAGTAGGATGCGAGATTTATCATCACAAAATACCTATTGCCGAAGAAACCGTTGCAGCAGCCGAAGAATGTTACATGGAACCATTGATTGTAGCGCTCAATGGCGGAGAAGATTATGAATTGTTATTTACGGCTGCAGCAGCAGATTACGATAAACTGATTGGTAACCCTGATATTTCTATCATTGGATATGTGACGGAACAACAGGATGGTTGTTATTTGGTAACTGAAAACGGGACAAGAATAGCCATACAAGCACAAGGTTGTCAGTAACAAACTAATTGACAATTGATTATTGACAATTAGCCTGTAAAATCAGATTTTATATAACAAATGATCATCGTTGATAACATATAGCGATCTATCGCTATTTTATAGCTAAAAATAGCTATTTATATGTTATTTTTAGCTATTTTATAGCGATTTTTCACTATTATATAGCGGTTTATAGCTATTTTATAGCGAAATTTAGCTATTTTATAATCAATGTGTTATTGGATCATTGAATTCTTGAATCAGGAACCCGCCTGACCGAGTCTAGTCAGGCAGGCCCGCCTGAATGGCGTAGTCGGGCAGGTCATTGAATCAGAAATATATATTTTGATGCGTTTTCCCTGCCCCATTCATCAATAAATTTCCTTCATTTTGAAAAAAAAGCTACATTTGCATTCATTAAAATAATATCATCATGCAAACAATCGATAATTACAATTTCAAAGGCAAAAAAGCCATCATCCGAGTTGATTTTAATGTACCGTTGGATAAACAAACATTTGCAGTAACCGACGATACCCGTATTCGTGGCGCGTTGCCTACTATCAATAAAATACTATCCGATGGCGGTTCGGTCATTTTAATGTCGCATTTGGGACGTCCGAAAGGCATCGAAGAAAAATATTCCCTCAAACATATTCTCGGTCGCTTGTCCGAGTTACTGGGTAAACCCGTGAAATTTGCCGACGACTGCATCGGCGAAAGCGCTAAAACCATGTCTGCCGCATTAAAACCTGGTGAAGTGTTATTGCTCGAAAATCTTCGCTTTTATGCCGAAGAAGAAGGGAAACCACGTTTACCCGAAACAGCTACTGAAGAAGAAAAGAAAGCGGCGAAAGCAGAATTGAAGCCCAAACAAAAAGAATTTGCAAAACAATTAGCCAGCTACGCTGATGTATATGTGAATGACGCTTTTGGGACAGCACACCGTGCACATGCTTCTACAGCCCTTATCGCCGATAGCTTCTCAACTGAGAACAAGATGTTCGGCTATCTTATCAACAGCGAGTTGAAAGCTATGGACAAGGTATTAAATTCTAATGAAAAACCGTTCACCGCAATTATGGGTGGAGCTAAAGTGTCGGACAAAATCCTGATCATTGAAAATCTGTTAGATCGTGCGCAAAACTTGATTATTGGAGGTGGAATGACTTATACCTTCATTAAGGCACAAGGTGGTAAGATCGGAAAATCGTTGTGCGAAGAAGATAAACTTGAATTAGCGCTCGAAATTCTGAAAAAAGCGAAAGAAAAAGGCGTAAACGTGTATTTACCCATCGACGCTGTGAATGCTGATGCATTTGATGCCAATGCCAATACCTGTATTTCTAAAGTCAACGAAACTCCTGATGGTTGGATGGGATTGGATATTGCCGACGAATCTATCAAGGTGTTTAGTGACGTCATTGCCAATTCTAAAACCGTATTGTGGAACGGTCCAATGGGTGTATTCGAATTTGAAAAATTCTCAAAAGGAACTTCAGCTATCGCTCAGGCAGTGGCTAAAGCTACAGCCAACGGAGCGTTTACTTTGATTGGTGGTGGTGATTCAGTGGCTGCTATCAACAAGAATAAACTGGCCGATAAGGTAAGTTACGTGTCTACCGGTGGCGGGGCAATGCTCGAATATATGGAAGGCAAAGAACTTCCAGGGATCAAAGCTATTCGAGGATAAAATATTATTTAACTTTCAAGGAGACGGGGTATAGCTATAGGTTATATCCCGTTTTTTATTGAACGAGGAGCAGTAGCATCAGATTATTCCTCTTCTCCAAAAGCCTGTTCTACTGCATTATATTCTTCAAAAATTGTTTGATTGTCTTCCTCCATTAACAAACTGAAATCGATCTCTTGCAAAGCCTCCACTTCTGTGACACGCTCATTTTCACATTTCATGGTGCGAAAAGGATATTTTTTGAGCAGATTGTAGTTGTGTGTCACCATCACAATAGTTTGTCCTGAACGGTTGATTTCCATCAATAAATTCATAATTTCCGAAGATGTTTCAGGATCAAGGTTTCCTGTTGGTTCATCAGCCAAAATAAGTTCCGGATTATTGAGCAAAGCGCGGGCAATTGCAACACGCTGTTGTTCCCCACCCGACAATTGATGGGGCATTTTGTAACCCTTGGTCGATAGTCCTACTTTTTGAAGCACTTCTTTAATACGTTGCTCCGGATTATTCTTTTTTTTCCATCCTGTAGCATTCAATACAAAAGACAGGTTCTCATATATATTACGATCAGTCAGCAATTGAAAATCCTGAAAAACCACACCCATCTTACGCCGAAGATATGGAATTTGCTTGGCTTTTAACGAATGTAGAGCATATCCGGCCACCATAGCCTGCCCTCTACGCAAAGGTAATTCAGCATTAAATGTTTTTATCAAACTCGTTTTGCCACTACCAACTTTACCTATCAGATAAACAAATTCCCCAGGATATACAGAAAAAGTCACATCGACTAATACCAGATGATCGCCATGAAAAATGCTCGCCTTATTGAATGAGATAATCGGTTGAGATTCCATTTTTG
>JAVBMZ010000020.1:0-4251 GCA_031551935.1 Bacteroidales bacterium | reverse complement strand
TCTGACAATAAATAGATCGCAGCGTATGCAATTTCTTCCGGTTTGCCGAAACGTTTCAATGGGTATCGTTTCATTTCTTCCTGAAGTTGATCCGTAGAGATGGCGCCTTCTTTTAATAGAGTTGTATCAACTACTCCGGGCGTTATCGAATTCACCCTGATTTTTTTAGGAGATAAATCCAGCGCCATGCCTTTGATAAATCCGTTCACAGCGCCTTTCGTGGCAGCGTACAGAGAACCTCCAACAGAGGAACAGTAGATGCCTGCGATGGAAGATACAAATACAATAGACCCTTGGTCTTTTATTTTTTTCTCTTTGACCACTTTTTGACAGATCAAAGCAGGTGCGAAAAAATTTACATCAAAAATTTCGTTGATTTTTTCGCGGTTAATATATTGAATGGGAACGTGTGTTGTAATCCCTGCGCCATGAACCATCCCCGACAGATGAGGTAAAAAATCAACTATTTTGGCGATATCAGCTTCGGAGTTTAAGTCGGCATTTATTTTTGAGTGCCCTGTTCCTTCTAATTCATTGAGCGTTTCCTCTAATCGTTGTTCATTTCGACCTGTGATGATGAGTTGAGCTCCCATTTTGGCACATTCAACGGCAACAGCCCTACCAATGCCTGATGAAGCTCCTGTAACGAAGATGATCTTATCTTTAAGGGAAAACGGTTGATACATCCGTGGAATTTATTTTGATGCGACTATGTGGTATAAATCTTCGATGGTAACGGCGCCTCGTATATCGTCTCCTTTTATAGTTACATGGTATTCATCGTCGACCATAGCAATGATTGTCAAAGCCACTAAGGAAGACCATTCATTTAATTCTTTAAACCGGGTTTCAGGGGTAAATTTTTCATTTTCGGTTTCTTCGAACTGTAATGAAAAATTGGTTACAAAATCTTCTAAGTTCATGATCTTAATTTTTTCAATTGATATTGCAAGGTAGTATATTTACTGAGTTCCACAGCAGGATTTCCCATGTAGGTCTTTCCTGAAGGGATGGAATTCAGTACTACAGCGCCAAATCCTACTGTGACGTCGTCGCCTATGACTATTTTGTTCATGATGCGGGAGGGGGCAATCCAGCATCTGCGACCAATACGGGTACTCCCTGCAATCACCGTAGATGCTATGATATAAGAATACTCTCCTATTTCTACATTGTGTGCTATTTGTACTAAATTGTCAATTTTAGCGCCTTTCTTAATGATGGTATTTTTTAAGGAACCTCTATCAATACATGAATTAGCTCCTATTTCCACATCATCTTCAATAACTACGCCTCCCAATTGCGGGAACCGAATAGGCATTCCTTCATCATCTCTCACAAAACCAAAACCAGGAGCGCCAATCACGCAACCGGCACCGATGGTCACGTTGTTGCCTATGGTTATGTTATCGTAAATACTGCAATGAGCGTGTATGATGGTATTATCTCCAATTTCGACCTCTCCCCCAATATAAACATGAGGGCCGATATGACATTTCTTGGCTATGCGGGCTTGGGGACTAATGACTGCCGATGGATGAATATCATATGCAACGTAGCCCTTCAATTGTTGGTTTACCAATTGCGCAAAAAACAACTTGGGATGCTTTACCACAATCAGGCATTTCTGCTGGTAAACTTCGCTTTTTGTGGGAATTTGATCACAAATAATGGTGGTAGCATTTGTTTCGGATATGATTCTATCTTTATTTTTTGCATCTCTATCTACGAATACCAACGATGTTTCGTTTGCATCATCCACTGAACTTACATTGGTAATAGTTTTATAATTGGTTTCGTGGACGATGGTCCCATTAAATATAGCTACTAAACGTCGAATATCTTCAAATGAAAATGTCATCTTATTGTTAAAGCAGGTCCCGTTCAAAAGCATTAAAATGAAATCTTTTCCATCAATTGGATGCCTGCCAACACATCGTCGGTGCTGGGAAATTTTTCCCATTGTCGGTTCACAATGTACTGGTACATGGTATCGTGTCCCTTTCCATACTGATGGTCGATGGTGAAATCCATATCCGGCTTTTCCATTTCTTCTACATCCCAAAAATCAATACGATTCAGGTTAGTACCACTCAATCGTATGGTGCCTTTTTCACCTATGATAGTCAATTCTGTCATAAAATTAGTTCGATATACACTCACCGTTGCATTTAACGTACCAATAGTCCCATTTTCCAGCTCACATATGGCCGAAACGGAGTCGTGTACCTCCAATTTTCGTAAATCACCACCTACTCCATAAGCATTCTTTATCTTTCCGAATAGATAAAAAATCATATCGACATAATGACTTGCTTGTGTATAAAAAACCCCGCCATCATAAGCTTTTGTGCCATGCCAGTCGATGTTAAAGTATTCGTCATTTCTATTCCAGAAAACATTACATGCGAATTGGTATATTTTACCTAATCGTCCGGAATTGATTAAATCCTTCATGAAGACAAGCAATGGATTGTAGCGATTTTGATAAACCGGCAATAGTGTTTTTCCTGCTTTTTTGACCCTATCGAGCATTTCGAAAACTTCACGGGAGGTAAGCGAAATTGGTTTTTCGCAAACAATGTATGGGATATCCGTTTGTTCTGCCAATTCAATAACGTGGTGCGGATGCATTCCCGATGGAGTCAGCACAGAAACGACATCCACATCTTTCAATTTTTTGTAATCTGTGACGTAAGGTACGGATAATTGTTCCGATGCTGCTTTCGCTTTCTGCTCGTTAACATCGCAAACAACAACAATTTCGATGCCGTTTACAGCGTGAACAGCTTCAATATGTCGTTTGGAGATCCTTCCGCAGCCAACGAGGGCTAATTTTACTTTCGAACCCATCTATTTGTTTCTTATATCAGTTATAGTTTATAAATATCATCTTCGTTCTTTTCATACGCATTTTGCAAATCGACGATCATGTTCGCATGTTGGCGTATCATCTCAAAATCGTAGGCGGAATGCTTGGTGGTGATGACTACTACATCAGCATTTGAAAGACTTTCGGCTGATAATGTTGTTGACGAAAATGAATGCCCGTTATGCGTGGTAATTTGGGGAATAAAAGGATCGTTGTACGATATGACTCCACCTTTTTTCACCACTTCGTCGATAATTTCGATGGCGGGAGATTCACGTTCATCATCAATATTTGGCTTATATGCTACACCTAAGAAAAATACTTTGCTTCCATTCACTGGTTTTTGGTGTTTATTCAATGCAGTGTTGATCTTGATATACATATAATGCGGCATACGCATATTGATATGGCCGGCTGTGTGGATCATGCTCAAATCAAAATCATACATTTTAGCGATATGCTCTAAATAAAACGGATCAAGTGGAATGCAATGTCCACCAATGCCCGGTCCGGGATAAAATGCTTGAAACCCGAAAGGTTTCGTTTTTGCGGCATCAATAACTTCCCAGATATTGATATCCATTTTGCCAGCCAATAATGTTAATTCATTGATAAGGCTGATGTTAATTAAACGATATGTGTTTTCCAATATTTTTACCATTTCAGCCACTCGTGGCGAGCTAACTAAATGTATCTTTTCAATGGCCTTTGCATAGATTTTTTGGCCTATTTCCAGACCTTCCGGAGTGATCGCTCCAAGTACTTTCGGTGTGTTTTTGGTATGAAAATGCGCATTACCCGGATCGACCCGTTCAGGCGAATAAGCCAACCAGAAATCTTTACCATGTTTTAATCCCGATTCCCTTTCGATAATGGGCAACATAAATGCTTCGGTGGTAGTGGGGTAAGTGGTGCTTTCTAAGGAAATAAACACTTCTTTTTTCATGTATTGTCCTATGCTCACACATGCCGATTCGATATAACTCATATCGGGTTTTTTGAAACGGTCGAGCGGAGTGGGTACACAAATGAGCAAGGCGTCGCATTGGCTTATTTCAGAAAAATCGGTAGTGGCCTTAAAAAAAACTTTATTGACGACCTCTCTCAATGCCGCATCCCGAACATCTTTGATATAGTTTTCACCATGATTGATTTTATCAACTTTTGCTTGCGATTTATCAAAGCCAATCACATGTATACCTGCTTCGGCAAAAGCAACCGCCAATGGTAATCCGACATATCCTAGACCTATGATCCCGATAACTTCCTGGTTATTGTTGATTTTTTCCTGTATACCCATTTTAATTGTTTATGGATTATTGAATTATTTGATTCGTCTTACCCTATTCTCTTCTAATTTATATTCTTGTAAACTTTCG
>JAVBMZ010000143.1:0-11083 GCA_031551935.1 Bacteroidales bacterium | reverse complement strand
AACCCTAAAATTTAGTATCAAGGTGTATTCGAGACAAAAATATAAAAATGAAGGCAAAACATTACATAGTATTCTATAATAATCGTCTTTATTGCTCTATACAAACCATCTCGTAGTACATAAACAGGTTTGATGTATTATACTTGGCGTAGATTCGTATGTTAGTTAGTAGCAAACAGTAGTAAAAAATTAGGTAATGAAATACTTACAGTGAATTCCACATTGCGGTATAGTACATCGAATAAAATAGCTAAATTTCACTATAAAATAGCGATAAACCACTATACAATAGCTAAAAACAACATAATAATAGCGATCTTTCGCTATATAATAGCTAAAAATCGCTATAAAATTGTCAACAATAGCTATTTTTAAGATGACTCTCTATTTTTGAACAGCCTCTCTCCTACCCGACAAAACCATCCGTCATTTGAGTATTGACAGAACACTAGTTTGATGATGACTTGGCGCGGCCATCAGTTCTTCAATGATTGTTTCCAATTCCGCATCGCTAACAACAGGTGTGACTCTTTTGTGCCTGGGATTGTTCCTACTAGTATCCCAGTATGTTTCAAACATATCATTTTGCCGCAGCGATCCATTGGAATCAACGTTGAATAATGCCGGTTGGACAGCAAATAGAACGGCAACCTGATCCCAGCTCGAACGTCCTTGATACAAAGCATCGTTATATAATCTATATATCTCCCTGACCGGATTATTTGTTGGCGTTTTTGGTAATAGCCGGTGACCGGTAAGTACATTCGTCCCTGTTGCAGAAAAATAAATTTCCGTAGGCCACTTATCTAAAAATTCAGCAACATATAGTTCAGCGCCATTTCGTCCGAAATTCCAGTCACGATGTGGTTCCGTTCCTGTATACGCCATAGAAATGCATCGTTTTACTTTTTTCTTGATAAGATTCATGCCTTCGCTATCGTTCATTAAATATACCAATCCATGCGGATGTCCCACCGTAACAATGGTGACACTATTGTCCGGTTGTACGCTCAGTATTTGTTTGTATGTGGCAATCATCTCATTGGAATGATCAACCACATCATGATGGTAGGTTACCATATCAGTAGCTATCTGTTTAGAGAAAGTGTCTTTCGGGTCGCCGACATCTTCGCCGGCATACTGACCTAAAGGAAGATCGCCTCTTCCATACCAGGTATTGATGGCGTCACAAACTCCCACGCCATAACGATTTTTTCCGGAGCTGAATATCACTCCAAGAATATTAGCCATTCCTTTATCTGCGTATTGGTGTAATACAGCCAATGCACCAGCGTCATCACAGTCAGAACCAATATCTGTATCCATAATAATATTTACCGGAGATGTACTAACTTGTTCCTGTTCATTTTTACTATCGGCTGAAACAACCATAAAGGAAATGATGGTCAGGAAAATGATGCATAAAAAACGAGTCATATGGTAACCTTATTTTACAATGATTGCAAAAACAAATTGCGCTAGCCTCGGCCTATATCAAGACTAACGCAATTCATCAACAACTATGCCCCAGCGGCAATGATAAATCCTAAACCTATCAAGAAAAATAAGAACATGGCATATATATATTTGTTGGTGCCTGCGGGTGCGTCTTTAAATTCCTTCCACACAACCACTCCCCAAAAAGCAGAAACCAAGGTTGCTCCTTGTCCCAAACCATAAGAAATAGCGGCGCCGGCTTTCCCTGCTGCAATCAGGTTGAATGCATTACCAAGTCCCCAAATTAACCCACCTAACACGCCTACCATGTGTATTTTAAAGTTGCCATTGAAATATTCTTTATAACTCACCGGCTGACCTTCAAACGGTTTTTTCATCACTAGCGTATTAAATAGAAAATTGCTGATGAAAATGCCACATGCAAAAATAAACATAGCAGTATATGGTGTCATTTTACCAATGGCGGGACTTGCAAAGTTGTCTAAATCCATAGATGCCGCCACAAAACGGTAGAAAAATGACATTAACAATCCGGCAATCAACGAAATAATAAGACCTTTAGAGGATACTTTTTTTGCTTTGGTGGCCATTTTTTTATATGCCAACGCATTCAAAACAATCGCAACTGTGACTAATGCCACACCCAAAAACAATAATGTCGGATCTCCTTTGGCGGAGGCTAAATAGTTGATGATAACTCCTAATACCAATGCTAAACCGATACCGACAGGAAATGCAACCGACATGCCTGCTATAGCAATAGCCGCCGAAAGCAGGATGTTTGCGGCATTGAAAATAATACCTCCCAGAAAAGCGCTGCCAATATTTCCCCATTCGGCCTGACACAAGTCCGGGATGAAACTACGTCCTTGAGCGCCAAAACTGCCTAAAGTAAAAGCGGACAGCAATGAAAACAACAGGATTCCAATAACATAATCCCAATAAAAAAGTTCGTAACGCCATGTTTTGCCGGCTAACTTCTGGGTATTACCCCAAGAACCCCAGCAAAGCATTGTAATGACACAGAAAACAACTGCTAATGAATAACTGTGGACAATAAACATAATATTAAAATTTAAGGTTAAATTATTGATAATAATGCCATGATGAATATAAGTCAATTGATGATAAAATCATACAGTACCATGCCCTTTTTAGAGATTTTGTAAAAATACTTTATCATTAAATTCCCAAAATACAATTCTTTGCCGCTTCCATACATAGGTCAATGCTGCCTTATTGTCATATGCAATAATAGCTGGATATGAATATTCTTCAGGAAGGATACCATCTTCAAACACGATTTTCTTTGGCCAGATTTTACCATCATCGTTCGAGTCACTACGGTAGATTTGTCCATTGGAGGATCGGACCGACATATGTACATTATCTGGAGTGGATTCCCACAATGTAGGTTGAACCATTCCAAGACTATTGAAGTGTTTACGATCAAGTCTCAAGCGAGGAGTGGCCATCGTATTATTCTCAAGTAAATAAAAATGCCCATCTTCAGCGCCTACTAATAAATCATAAATACCATTGTTATCCCAATCTACAGGTGTAGGACTGGTACTATGCCCTGCCAGTATATAGGACGATACGGAACCTCGATTCCGTAGCCAGATGGAATCACTTGATTGCCGCACATTTTCGAACCAAGTCACATTTTCTGAATTGACCATGAGATCCAAATCACCATCTTTATCCCAATCCACGAAACATATTTTGCGACGCCCGGATGCTCCCGCCATTTCTGAGTTCAATTGTAATGGACCGGCATTTCTATTGGTTACTTCATTCAAACGATTATATGCCGACGCGTCTTCACCGAAAAAAATGCGTTTGCCAGGTTGGAGATAGCATTCTCCCTGTTCGTTTTTATCCCGTTCATAATATGTCAGATAACCCTCGTGATCCAACATGACTAAATCCATTAAACCATCATTGTTCCAGTCTATAGCTACAGGTGTAGTACGCCATTGTGTCACTAAAGCATTGGGAGCAGGATTCCACCATGTCCACTTTGGTTTTGGCGGAATACCATCCCAATGTACATTCATTTTAAACGGACCGGCCAAAAGCAAAGGGTCTCCTGTGTTTTTGTACCAAAGTATTTCTCCCCAAATAGTATTCACAATGAGATCTTTGAGTCCATCATTATCCCAGTCTGCTACCGAAAAACATGTATAGCCCCATTTAGCCTCGCAGGGGCCTTGTACGGAACCATTTGGCCCTGCCATCACCCGTATTACTTCATTCCCCAATTGAAACATTCGCGGTTCAGCCCATCGTGGAGAAGTTCCTCCACTGAGGTTCTCTACCAGACAAATGTTACCTGCAGAATTACCCGCCAAAATATCCTCGTCACCATCGCCATCCCAATCGACGCTTACGGGAGTAGATAATGCCCCAAATTTCAGATTATCTGCCCGTTGTTTCAGGTATACGGGAGTTTTAAATATAGGCATCCTTGATTTTTTATCGTTTCTCACTCGTCCGGTATTTTCAATAAATGCTACACGACCATCTTCATCACCCACCATCAGGTCGATGTATCCGTCTCCGTTAAAATCGACTGCCACGGGGGTAATCATTTGAAGAAAAAGCCTTATGATATCACCGTTTTCATCCTGTAAATAATGCCCTGAAGCAAATTTAGGACAATTATGAGATCCTATGTTCTCGAACCAAGTCAATTTGTCGATAAACTCACCGCAAATGATATCCAAATCGCCATCACCATCAAAATCGCACATGCTTGGAAACGGTGCGCCATAGGTATCTATCGGTTTGCCATCTGCCAATATCTTTCCGCGATTGATATACATACCTTTCTCATTTTCCATCAAGTACACATAGCCATGTAGCGGGCCATTTTTCCATTTTCCATCCACATCCCGGCTATTATCCCAACCATAATCTTTCCAAGTATCAATACCTATCAAAATGTCTTCGTCACCATCGCCATCATAGTCTACATAATTCCAAATATTGGTACGTATACTTTCCAATTCATTTTTAGGATCGATATCTACCTTAATTTCTACAGGTTTGGAAAATAAGTTTTTTGGAAAATCCAGGTATTCTATGTTATGTCGGGTAACACGTATCTTCCCGTTCATATAAGAAGCCCTGATGTCGTTGATACCTTTTTCTATCTGGACAGGCTTGTCAAACAGCATTTGATCGCCTTTTGATATGTTCCTGAAAAAATATAATCCATTGAACGGAACGTCGGGGCAAGAAACCAGCAAGTCCATTTTTCCATCCTGGTCATAGTCCAATGGAATAGGAATTCCCCAGAGGCCAACTCCCAAATCAACCACCAGATCAGGATGGTTGTATTTTACCCTGATGTCATCATTAGATTGAGCCCATATGAAAAATTGGCTTACCAACAAAACAACAGAGAAAAATACTTTTTTCATGGTGTGTATTTTGTAATTACTTATCGTTTCAGTTTGATAACTTCGCTACCTGCCAAAAGGAAAGCCCCTGTCCCGTATACTTCCCAGCTATCGGCATTGAAATTTCGTCGGGGATCACCGCCAATCGGCTGTACATATCCCACCCGGCCGTCGTTGTTGACACAGATGTTTAATGCAATCCAGGCTTTTTCCACAGCAGGTAAGTACGTCGTTTTGTCTAATAATTTGTTATTGAGTCCCCAAGCCAATGCATAGCAAAAGAACCCCGACCCACTAACTTCTCCACCAGGGTATGAGACAGGATCGAGCAGACTTGCACGCCACAATCCATCCGATTGTTGTATCGATACAATCTTAGCCGCCATTTCCTTATAAAGTTGCTCATAAAATGGACGTTGAGGATAATCTTTTGGCAATTCGCTTAAAATACGCACCAATCCTCCCATTACCCAGCCATTTCCCCTAGACCAGAAAATACGTGCACCATTGGCCTCCCAACGGTCGTTTTCGTCATTTTTA
Source organism: Bacteroidales bacterium (assembly GCA_031551935.1). Lineage (GTDB taxonomy): Bacteria > Bacteroidota > Bacteroidia > Bacteroidales > UBA4181 > JAIRLS01. The sequence goes on along the minus strand of JAVBMZ010000143.1, from coordinate 5,678 downwards.
ATAACATAATTCAGGTCCCGTGCAAATAGATGTTCGTCTTTATGGTACAATAAATCATAACATTCTTTGAAATATTCGTCATTTTTCTTCAGGTATTCCTCATTACCGGTGATCATTCCAATCTTTACCATGGTAGGTGGAGCCATGAATAAGGCGTCGCACCACCACCATTTAATTACCTCGATCCCCTTTACAGGATATGGTCGCGACATAAACTTTGCCAACGTGTCTATCGTCGGTTGAATCATCTCTTGTCGTTGTTCTTTACGGTACAAATCGATATAAGTCTGGCAAATCGCTATATCATCCGCATGGTACCAACGATGATATGGAGTCCAATTCACTTTATTCCCCATATCTATCATTGCTTGGTAGATCTCTTTCGATCCAGTGGTTTCCCACGCAGCAAACATACCCGCATATAGTGCACCATTAGTCCAGTCGCGAGGTTCATGTTTTGGGTGTGCCAGTTGCCATTTGGCAACCCGAACCATAGTCGATTTGATATATTTTTTATCAAATATTTTTTTCATATCTGCATTTTGGGCAAAAGACACATATGTCATACAGAGCATGAGCATCGTTATAAAAGATCTCAATTTCATTGGATATTCATGTATTTAAAAATAGACTCTAGTTTGAAATGGTTTTGCCAGACGTAATTCTAAAACCCAAAAACTCACAAATTCGTTATACATATTGATGCCTTAGGTGCACCATCATCTCTAAATTACCTAAAATAAAAATTGATGCATTTTAAGGGTGACAACACAAAATCCAACCAGAGTCTATATATAAGTTTTATTTTCACTTGAAAAATGTGTTAATGTATACATTAATTGCTTTAATGTTTATCACATATATTTTAATATAAACATTAATATTTTTAATGTTCACCACACATTTAGTTTACCAATCATATATGTCGAGGAAAAGATTCATTGACTAGTTTACTATTTATGGATACACACTCTTTTTTACCGATCCTTTCCAGATATGGTACGTCCATTCTGCATGTTGCCCGGTAGAAGCATTAACATCCGGCGCTGCTTTACTAATCGTATAATAGATGGTCGGTTCCTCCCAATTTTCAATTTCGCCATAGGCGTTTCTTTCAATACCGGCATTATGGTTGCGTGGATATTTCGTAACATCTGGTGTGATGCGAACAATAGGTGTCCACGTACCCGTAGAATTCAAAAAGTTACTCAATTTCATCTGGTCCACTTCCAAAGATTTGTTCAAATAGGCCGGATAATCGGACGGATGAGGTTGTACCGGCCGTACCATCACAATGATATCTTCATCGGGACAGATGGCAAAGTCGGCATTGCACGTATAATCATTGCCGGTGTTATCCAAGTTCTTCAACCCAGAAGCTATCACAGTGGTTGCCACTGCAGGCGAATACGTATCCATGTTGCTAAGATTTACCTGCACCCAAGCAATACGTGTACCACTGATATCGCCAATCGTATAGGTAAGTAACACTTTTCCTCCTCTATCCAATGATACTGCTGATGGCTGACCCACTCCCCATGATTTACCTCCATTGGGCAGATTTTGATCGCCATCCGAACCCCACGTTTTTTTGACAACGAGGTCTGGATATTTCACCCACGCGTCGGCGTCTAACTGATTGCTAAAAGCGATACCGATTTCATTATAATATACGCCATATTTGTTGGTGAGAAAGAACATCGCGTACTGGTAGGTTTGACCATCCATCTGAAATTCCCCTTTAATGACAGAAGGGTCACATGTATGGTGATCGTCCCATGAACCGGATGGTCCGGGTTGCAAAACGCTTTTAGCTGAAGTTTTCGAACCATCGGCATTAATCTTGATATGATAGATGTTGTCTACCATAATGCCTTGGTTAGGATTACCGCAAAAAAACATATGGACGGATCCGTCATCTTCTTTCACTATTGAAGGGCAATAGGAATATCGGTTTTGTCCGTAAAACCCAAAGATTTCTTTTGTCCCCGTGAAATTATACGACGTATAACTTTCTCCGCCACCTCCATCATCGGGTTCTTTTTTATCGTCACTGCAGGATAGCAAGAAGACAGGGAGCATCCACAGCAAAAATTTATGATACAACAATTCCATTATTTTTTGTTTTTAGGTTTTGTGGTGACCAGCTCCACGAATCTGTTTTTGATGATTTCGGCTTGTTCTTTATTGATACTCAGGTATGCATGTTTTCCATTGGAATCGGGATAAAAACGCGTATGCGCCTTAGTATCCACTTCTATCCTCCCCCAAGCAGAGATGGAAAAATAGTTTTTGGTACCTTCCACTGCATAAAGAACTGAAGTTAAATCCCATGTCGGTCGGTCATACGGCATAGGCAAATAGCTTTCGTACGCAATTTTCAAAGGATGAGGCGTTGCGAAAGCAAGATCGTTTTCGATAACTGTGGCCGGGAAAAGCACAGAGATACCGACATCAAACGGGCTGATTACTATTGGTGTCGGCCACTCATTAAATATCTTACGTGCTGCCGGTATGTCTTTTACAACATTATATTCTTGCATGGTGCTGTCTACAATATTACCAGCCATCATGCTCAGTATTTTTATCTTCTGGGCAACCAATTCTTTTCCAGACAATGGGGAATAATTATCAGGCTCTGTGTCCAACAACCGGGCAAGGTTGGTAGAAAAACCCACGCTAACCAGAACGACGGAATGATCGGGTTGCTTGGCCAGCAGTGCACGATAGAACTGCGGCGCCTCAAGGATAGTATTATAATTCGAATAGGTCCTTTTAAAAGGGGATTTACCGTTTTCTTGGTACAAACAGGTTGCCTTTGCATAATTTTGTGCATCATTCTCGCAATCTGCCCCTTTGGTGATTTTTCCCATGGGTATGTTGGGATAGCCATACCATGTATTCATCACATCTAAATATTCGATAGAATAAGGGCTATCTTTATTGGTGCTGATACCTATGAGGTTAATATCTCCCATATCCATATATTTGTATAGCATATCTAATGCCAAAGCATCATCAATGTCGTTACCCATATCTGTTTCGAAAATGATCGACATAGCATCGCTATTTGGTTGATTTTTTTTTGCGGAATGACAACCAGCAAGCAAGAAAATCGCTGCAACTAATGATATTAAAAAATAATGTTTCATGATAATGGATGATTTATATTAATGAATGAGGTTATTCTATTTTATAAGAACTAAATAAAAGAGGCACGGCCTGTTGTAGGGCTTTTTCATTTAATTCAGGATCCTCCCTGAAATATATGGCAATGTTGGAGGATTTGACATATTCAAACTGAAACCGGCCGTCATCCCTAACTTCCAACTTACAAGGACGCATTTCGTAAGGAATAATTTTTTCCCCTTGTTTTATTTTGTTCCGGGGAATAATTTCATACTGTTTTGCCTGTGTATATACCAATTCCCGCTGAGATGCATTTATCCAGATAGCCGTTTCCCAAAAATGAAAAGGTTCCGGATATTTGTCAAAATTCAACTGGAAATTATCAACTCCATCCAAGGTTTTTAGAAAATCATAACTTAATGTCTGGGAAAAAGCATAATCAATATATCGCTGCAACTTTAAAGGCATGTTGCGGATAAAATCAACCTTGGGTAAACGCCAATAGGTGTTGTTGGGGTCTTTGACAAAGCCACCGTCTATCCCAGCGCAAGGGTATAGATTGATCGGAAGGTCGGAACGCAACAAACGAGTAAAGGCAAATACATCCAAAGCAACGTTCCATTCGCCTCCAGGAATCGCATTAGCACCTTGATCTGTCCCCATCTGGTAATTTTTAGTAGCGGTGCCAGCGCTGAGATGGATTTTCCGAATCTTATTTTTTACCAGGTCTGGTTCACGATTATAAGCAACAGCCAGCACTCTGGCCGAACCAAAAGACAGAACATCAATCGGAATGTTGCTATTTCGCAAAGTATTCAATAATAAATTGATACCTTTTTCCTCAAAAGCCGAAAGGTGAAGCATCTGGTCTTTTTCCGATTGCATCATCGACATCGGCCCAACTGCATAAGGAACTTGCCGGTTAAAGGCATAATTCAACTGTTCCATGGGGATGATACCAGCTTCCCTGGGACCTCTCGGATCTTTCCACAATGTAGGATGATCTGCGGTTTTTTTACGAAAAGCATCGGTAATGTCCAAAATAACGGCTTTCAATTCCACCTCCGGCATGGCAAAGCCGTTGATCAGATCCAAATTATCACCTGGATCCTGATATGGATGATATAAGTCGGTAATAACCACTACCGGTATTTTTGTTTGTTGGGCAATCATCGGAAACTGAATGGCCAGCAATAAGACGATGATAATATGTTTCATTTGAATATCATTAAAACTTTTGTATGTTGCATTGGCGATGAAAGTTTATTTTTCCAAACCGCTGATATCGTAAGTGGCAGAATACAAATCGTATGACCATAACCAGTTTTCTCCCGTCATGGCTACTGTAAAATATACCACCAATTCTTCATCATTGAGTAGATATCCCTTTGTGTCCGTCAGAAATCCGGGATTATGATTTCTCGGAAATCCGGTTTCTTCCGGTCCAGCATGACCAATCACAATCCAGCCATCCTCTTCGGTGAACAGACTTTCGGTTCTGGGCTTATACGCCAGACGACATACATTGCCCACCCAGGTTGGTATTTCTTTGTCTTGGGATACTCGAGTTTCAGAAACCATGTACATGTTTTTTTTGGACATAACCGGATAAGTATTGGCGCCTAAAAAAGGGACTTTCTTTTCTTCACCCAACACGATGTTGTCCAGATCATTCAATTTGATTTCACGAACACACAAAGGACCATTTTCGGTGGTTGAAGAGTAGAACAACTGTATAGTAGTTGAGTCTTTGACTATGGTGGTACTTTGTCCAACACCCCATCTTGTCGTATCCTGATAGGTTACCAACGGATTCTTGTCAAACTTGATATAAGGACCTTCGATATTCTTGGATATAGCCAAACCAATCTGATTATGGTTGAACCACTGGTCAACACCTAAATAAGTCATGATCCAGTTGTAAGTTTCTCCTTTATAGGTTGTTCTGAACTCTCGGACATCAGGGTCGCAGATGTGAATTTTGTCCCATCCGCTTTCCGATGGCGCTACAATTTCGGTTCCTGGTTGCCAAACATAACCGTTTTTGGTGGGTATTCCTTTAAATAAATACACATAATCAATAATCTTGAACGGGTCCTTATTTTGGCATAGAAACATGTAACGAATCCCGTATTTATCTTCTATGGCACTGGGTGCGTAATTATAATGCCCTGCGCCGCCACCAAGTTCGTACTGAATCCGGGGAATAATCGTATGCTGTTCTTGATGGTTACCCTTGCATCCAAAAAGCATGACTAAAACAAGGTATATCAAACTCCTTTTGCTATTCATGGTATTAAAATATATAGATTCCAAAATTTTTAGTTCTGTGATTCACTGCGTCGAGTCCACCTATTCCGGCAGACAAGCTCAATTTCAAAATTTGCACTTGGCTCATCATCCATTTGTACCTAATTATTTGGATGAGAAGTTAATTGTCAACAGGGTATTGTATAGATACCCTGTTGACAATATGAAGATCAATCTTCTTCTACTTGTATGTTTTTGACAGGACGAACCATAGCTGCACGAGCTTTTTGTCCGTCGCC
>JAVBMZ010000120.1:0-11952 GCA_031551935.1 Bacteroidales bacterium | reverse complement strand
CAGACCACATTCTCTATCGTTCTTTCTAATAAAAATTAATTGCATAAGTTAAAAATTTGGTAATGACACAAAAAGTGTATTGTGGTATATAATTGGCAATTAAGAAATCCAGGGGTATTTTTGTATATGCAAAATATACCCTCTCTTGTCCCAATGACCAAAATACAAATATAAAGAAAAACAGAAAAAATCCAAACAACCGTATCAAAACTTATCATAGCATCAATATCTGGTATATTGATTTGTAAAATCAATACAAAAATGGAATAGCGATTTTTAGCTATTTTATGGTTGGGCATATCATCGCCTCACTAAGTTATTTTTACCACCATATAGTGAGGTAATCTGGGAAAAACAAAATTTGATGCGGTTGCCCTAAAAGAAATCCATTAAGAAACAAAATTACCATTGATCAAATTTTAATATATGATTAACTTTGCTCATAAATTAACATAAAGCATGTATGAAATGACTGAATTTTGGGAGGAAAGTTTTATTGAAAAACAAACCATGTGGGGATTTGAGCCATCGAACTCTGCAATCATAACAAAAGACTTTTTCATTGAAAAGAAGATTAAAGATGTATTAATACCGGGGATTGGATATGGCAGAAATGCAAAGATTTTCCTTGACAATGGAATAAATGTTACAGGAATCGAGATTTCAAAAACAGCGATTGAATTGGCGAAAACACAGCATAAATTGGACATTCCTATATATCACGGCTCAGTAACCGATATGCCTTTTGACAACAAATTATACGATGGAATATTCAGTTATGCCTTGATTCATCTATTAAATCAAAGGGAACGTAGTAAGTTTATCAAAGATTGTTATCACCAACTAAAACCAAATGGATACATGGTGTTTTCTACTATTGCAAAAAATGACCCGATGTACGGAAATGGCAAACTGTTAAGTAAAGATCGATTTGAAATGCCCCATGAGGTTAAATTATTTTTCTACGAACCGGATTCTATCAAACGGGAATTCGGCAATTATGGTCTCGCAGATTTTTTCGAAATTGACGAACCAATTAAATTCATGGAAAATCATCCATCAATGAAGTTTACGATTTTGAAATGCAAAAAAACATGAATAAACAAATAGTTGAGGACTTTATACATGCTATAAACGAACATGATGTTGACAAAATTTATTCGCTCATGGAAGATCGTTTCAAATTTGTCGACACATACGGTAACGAAGAAATTGGAAAAGATCATATGAAAAAAAGTTGGGTAGAGTATTTTAAATGGTTTTCAGACTATAAAATAGAAATTACCGATACGTTTGCCAATGATAATGTCTTTGTCATATTAGGTTTTGCGAGTGGAAGCTATAAAAATAAAAAAGCCGATAGTAATGAAAACTACTGGCGGCTCCCTGCTGCTCCCTGCTGCATGGAAAGCCATAGTATGTGACCATAAAATGAAGCTATGGCAAGTATACTGCGATTCAAAAATTCCATTTGATATAATTGAAAGAACCAATACAACAGGCAATAAAAATGCTTGACGCTCGAATTTGTCAAATGTAAGAAACGAATATTATTATAAAGACACAAAACAAACAATGGTATGTATATGAAGACAAAAGTTCTTTTTTCATCTTTTTTATTCGCACTCGTAATTATTTCAAATGCCCAAAATATTGATGGATATGTGACCATTAAAGGGTATGTAACCGATTATCAGAACAATCCGCTTGACAGTGTTTCAGTCTGTTGGATGGATGAATATTTTTCTAAAGAAATTGTAAGTACAATAACCGATAAAAATGGTTATTACGAAGCCCACTTGAAAAAAGGGAGGTATTACAGCATAAGTGCATTAAATATGAGTCAATATATTGTTTCTGGCTCCAAATTACCCGAACAGGATTTGCGGCTTGAGTTTTGGGGCTGGAATTTTATTGCTGATCGTGATACTACTTTTAACATGCAATATCATCGTTTAGAAGTCTATGGCTTGAACGTGTTTAAAATACAAGGAGGGACGCCTGCCTATACGATTTATTGCAGACCAATGAGTCTGACCCGCGCGCTCTTTTACGGATTACCCTCTACAGGAAAAGTCCGGTTAGCTCCTTCACCTGAATATCTAAAAGTAAAGATAACTATTGACAACGAAGAAGTAAATATACTGAGTAAGCGGGAAGTGGAAGAATACTGGTCAGACACGGAGTCGACCAACGCCTATATACTAACCACTGATTTACCAAAGAAAAACAATAACCTTCCCTATTTAGTTTTCCGAGTTCAGATAACCGACCTTGAAAATGGAGATATGGGTGAAGCTACTTATTTTCTGGAGAAAAAAGACTATATGAAATAAAAATACCCGTTTTCAACGTTTTCTTTGTTGCTTCACACTCACGCTTTTAACTTGTCCTCCAATGGGCGGATTGAGCTTGGCAACTTGTACTTCTGCCCATAACAATTGCGGAAAATGTTCAAAAATCCTGTTTAATATCCGTGCGCATACATGCTCCAGTAAATGAGAGTTGATGTTCATTTCTTGTTGGACCAACTCATATACTTCCGCATAATTCAATGCATCGCTAAGGTTATCATTTTGTGATGCTTTTGCCATATCAGTTTCCATAACCATATCCACCAAGAAGTAATTCCCAATGAGCTGTTCTTCTTGGTAGCAACCATGATACGCGTAAAATTCCATCCCATTCAATCGGATCTGTCCCATGATACTCTATTTATATAATTCCTAATTCAAAGATTAACAAATTGAAAATAAATGCATTATGATAATAAATAGTGTAATTGACTTTAAATAACACGTGATGCAACTGATATCGTTTGAATTTATCGTATCGTTTTGCACACCAACAAAAAAATATTTACTGATATTTTGTTTCCTTGACTTTTTTCATGAACATCATCAAAGCCATCCAATATTCGTTAGACGAAGGATTGCTACTCCAAAGGGCTGGAGCTCCATGAACTCCATCGCCTACAGACGGTTGAAACAAAATGACATCTTGCTGTGGAATATCTTTTAGCATACTTGCTATAAAAGGATATTCGCGTTTAGTAGAGGCAACAAAAAGTGGTTTGTCAAAATCTGCCAGCCAATGCTCCACCTTAGCGGAAGGCGTAAAATACTCACCAGGGCTGAATGCAATAACGGCCGTCACATACTTATTATGGTTAGCCGCTTTCATTGCCAATGACGCAGAAAAAGAACTCCCAAAAAGAACACATTTATTCTTGATAGCCGTTTTAGAGATATAATCGATAGCCGCCAAAATATCTTTTTCGCAATCAAGTGTAGTTGCCGGGAGATGTTCTTCACGTACTTTGATCACCGTTTCGTTCTGCACATAATTACTCTCTTTTCCATGACGTAAATCAATGGCCAGACAATTGAATCCCATTTTTTGCAGTTTTGGAGCAATCTCTCGAAACTCGCCACGACTACTGTTCTCTTGATGAAACAAAATAATGTAAGGCGCCCCATTATCTGACAAATATAAATCTGCAGTAACTATCAATTTATCAGAAGCAACAATGGTAATTTTTCGTTGTGCAAAAATATTTCCGGAAAATAACCATACAATAGATAAAGTTAGTAAAAACTTAACCATGCCTTTAACTCTCATCATATGCTTTATTAATGAATAGTTTTATGCCCGATAAATCAAAACATCATCAATAAAGTCGATTATTTGTCGACGCCTTCCAGTAATATCACTATATGGTTGTTCTTGACTTCAACCACACCGTCGCCAGTGGTTTTATAGCGCAACTGTTCCCCAGATGCTGTTTCCACTTTCACTTCTCCCGGAGCCAAAGTAGAAATAATAGCAGCATGGTTGTTTAAGATCTCAAACGATCCTTCGCTACCAGGAACTTTAACTAAACGCACTTCTCCCGAATAAATATTCCTATTGGGGGTTAAAATTTCTAACTGCATCGTTTTATTTTTTGATTGACGAATATGATCATCAAAAATGTTCTATTATTGCGCTTCGGCAATCAGCTTTTTGCCTTTTTCAATGGCTTCTTCTATAGTTCCCACCATGCTGAAAGCGGCTTCAGGATATTGGTCCACCTCGCCATCCATAATCATATTGAAACCTTTGATAGAGTCCTGAATATCCACAAATACTCCCGGCCGACCCGTAAACTGTTCGGCAACATGGAATGGTTGCGACAGAAAACGCTGCACCCGACGTGCACGGTGTACCACAATCTTGTCTTGCTCCGATAATTCGTCCATACCAAGAATGGCAATAATATCCTGCAACTCTTTATACCGTTGTAACAATTCCTTGACACGTTGCGCCGTATTGTAATGTTCCTGTCCAACAATTTCAGGTGTTAAAATACGCGACATAGAATCGAGCGGATCGACAGCCGGATAAATACCCAACTCAGAAATCTTACGACTCAATACAGTAGTTGCATCCAAATGCACAAAAGTAGTTGCCGGTGCGGGATCGGTTAAGTCATCGGCAGGCACATAAATAGCTTCTACAGAAGTGATCGAACCATTTTTGGTAGATGTAATACGCTCCTGCATCAACCCCATTTCGGTAGCCAATGTAGGTTGATATCCCACGGCTGAAGGCATACGTCCCAACAAAGCAGATACTTCAGATCCAGCCTGCGTGAAACGGAATATATTATCTACGAAGAATAGTATATCACGTCCCTTACCTGTCCCGTCGCCATCTCGAAACGACTCGGCAATAGTTAATCCTGATAAAGCAACATTAGCACGTGCTCCGGGCGGTTCGTTCATCTGTCCAAATACCAATGTGGCCTGTGAATTTTTCAATTGTTCTTTATCTACTTTCGACAAATCCCAACTCCCCTCTTCCATCGATTTTTTGAACTCATCACCGTATTTAATAACACCTGATTCTATCATTTCGCGAAGCAAATCGTTTCCTTCACGGGTACGTTCACCAACGCCAGCAAATACGGACATTCCTGAATATTTTTTAGCAATATTGTCAATCAATTCCATAATGATGACAGTCTTACCGACACCAGCACCGCCAAAAAGTCCGATTTTTCCACCTTTTGCATAAGGTTCCAACAAATCAATGACCTTGATACCTGTAAATAAAACCTCCGAATGGGTGGTCAAATCTTCGAACTTAGGTGGTGAATTATGTATGTGATAACCATCTTTAGTAACTTCTTCCATGCCATCAATAGCGTCGCCGATAACATTTAACAAACGACCCCGTACATTATCGCCTTTGGGCATACGGATTGCACTACCCATAGATGCTACTTTCATACCACGTTGCAAACCATCAGTAGAATCCATTGCAATAGTACGTAACATATTCTCGCCTATATCCTGTTGTACTTCCAGAATAATGCGCTGTCCATCATTTCGTTTCACTTCCAATGCATCGTGGATATGGGGTAATTCGCCTGATGCTTTCTCAAAACTGACATCCACCACTGGACCAATTACCTGTACTATTTCTCCAATAACTTGAGACATAATTGTTGGTTATTTTTATTATGACAAAAATTTCTCTATTTTGAGGTGATAAAGTTAGGCAACAATTTTCAAATTGTTGCCATTTCTTCGATATTTTTCTAAAAGCGATAAACAAAGAATTATCTTTATTTTTGGGTTCAAAGTTTTATCCAAAACTTTTCTAAAACCCAAACAAATTACATAGTAAATCTCACGCATGAAATTTTAATGACAGGTGAAACTTACAAAATATTCCAAATGACTTTATCCGACCAGCATCTATCAAATACGCACATAATCAACAAAGGTTTCATTTATGGATAAAATATATCTCATAAATTTACGTGAATACATAAAACGGGAATCAGAGATACATAAAAAGCGTCACAAGTAATATTACGAAGTAGAATATCATAAAAGAAGAAAATTTTTTGGTAATTTTTATGATAATGTATATCTTTGCCGCCCAAAAAAGAATTGTATCATATCATATCAGATAAATAAACAATGAAGAAGGACCTACATCCGAAAAATTACCGATTGGTGGTATTTAAAGACATGTCGAACGATCATACGTTTATTACGCGTTCAACAGCCAACTCGCGTGAAACCATCGAAATAGAAGGAACGGAATATCCGTTGATCAAATTGGAAATTTCCAATACATCACATCCTTTCTATACCGGTAAAATGAAACTGGTTGACACAGCCGGACGTGTTGATAAGTTTATGAACAGATATAAAGATCACTACAAGAAAAAATGAGTTTGTAGTGCAGTTTTTATTTTCGCTACAAAACTTCGAATTTCAACATATTCTGTGCGAAATTCGAAGTTTTTTGTAAATAACAATACAACTTTCTTTAATTCGTAAATGAGGATAATATTACAAATGTGCGTTTTTACTGGGACGATTAACCATGATTGAAAAAAAGGATTACCATTTTATCATTGATCCATCATTATGTTCCAGCCCGGAAGAACAAGAGGCCAACGTACTCATCCCTATCAAGGGTGAGTTTGATGCTGACGTTTCGTTAGCAAAAACATTACCTATTCTACCACTACAACACACCGTTTTATTTCCGGATGTGCTACTGTCTATCAATGTCGGTCGTACCCGATCCAAAAAAACGATAGAAGAAATATTTGCTAACAAACAACATGTAGCTGTATTTACACAGTCAGATAGTACTATTTTTCGGCCTGTTGAAGATAATTTATATACCACAGGTACCATTGCACGAATCGCAAGAATTCTTGAGATGCCCGATGAATCAATCATTGTTGTTCTTCATGGCAAAAAACGTATTGTGATGGAATCTGTCGCCACAAAACAATCATTATACCAAGCCACATATCAGTTATTCGAAGAAGCACCGACTCACGAAAAAGATGCCGAATTCGAGGCATTGACTAGTTCTATCAAGGATTTGGCTGAACGTATCATCGATCTTTCACATGCAGTCTCACGTGAAATGATTTTTGTGATCAAAAATATAACGGACCCTGGCATGATTGTGAATTTCATCTCTACGCATATTCCTTTCAAAGTATATGAAAAACAAAAAATACTTGAAATAGCCGATCCAAAACAACAGGCCACCTCCTTACTCGAGGTATTGGCTTATGAATTACAATTATTGGAGCTCAAATACCACATAGAAAATAAAATAAAAGCAGATTTTGACCAGCAACAGCGAGAATATATGCTTCGCCAGCAAATCAGGACCATGCAGGAAGAATTAGGTATCGATCCATTAAATAAGGAAATCAAATATTTGGAAGAAACAGCCATCAAAAAGAGATGGGGAATGGAACAACGGATTGCGTTCGACCGTGAAATGCAAAAATTGCAACGACTCCACCCTTCTTCTGTTGAATATTCAAACCAACTTAACTATTTATATACACTGTTAGAGCTTCCATGGAACGAATACACTAAAAATCGCTTTGACCTGAAACATGCCCAAAAGGTATTAGACAAGGAGCACTTTGGACTGGATAAAGTTAATGAACGATTGTTAGAATACTTGGCTGTATTAAAACTCAAAAATAATTTAAAATCTCCTATATTATGCCTGGTTGGTCCCCCTGGTGTTGGGAAAACCTCATTGGGAAAATCAATAGCTAAGGCGCTAAAAAGGAATTACGTACGCATGTCGCTGGGCGGATTACATGATGAATCTGAAATACGTGGGCATCGAAAAACCTATATTGGAGCCATGCCGGGAAGAATCATACAAAACATCAGAAAAGCTAAATCGGCAAATCCTGTGTTTGTGCTTGACGAAATAGATAAAATAGGTGCTGGCATACATGGTGACCCTGCTTCTGCACTATTAGAAGTATTAGATCCGGAACAAAATAATGCTTTCTATGATAATTATCTTGAATTAGAATTTGATTTATCCAAAGTATTATTCGTGGCTACGGCTAACAATCTGACGTCCATTAGTCCGGCATTGCGGGATCGTATGGAAGTAATCGAAGTGAATGGGTATGTGCTGGAAGAAAAAATAGCTATTGCTCAAAAACACCTCATTCCTAAACAAATAAATGAAAATGGGCTCAATAAAAGACGATTGGTTTTTACGCCTAAAGCCATCGCCTATATTATCGAAAATTATACACGAGAATCGGGAGTTCGTGAATTAGATAAAGCCATAGCTTCTATCATTCGTAACCTGGCAAAAAAGGTTGTCCTGAACTCAAGTTACCCTAAAACCCTCCATGTAGAGCATATCCGTGAAATTCTTGGAGCCCCTAAATATCTGTATGAAAGGTACCAAAATAATGATTACATTGGTGTCGTTACTGGATTAGCATGGACTGCAGAAGGCGGTGATATCTTGTTTATCGAAAGTAGCCTAAGCAGAGGATCAGGTGCACTGACCCTAACAGGAAATTTAGGCCAGGTAATGAAAGAATCAGCAGTTATTGCGTTGGAATATCTCAAGGCAAATTGTCAACATCTTCAGATACCGCATGAAGTGTTTGACCGATGGAATGTACATGTCCATGTCCCGGAAGGCGCTATTCCAAAAGACGGACCATCCGCAGGGTTAGCTATGGTTATTGCGATGGCATCAATTTTTACTCGCCGTAAGATACGTGACAAAATAGCAGTAACTGGTGAAATTACACTACGAGGGAAAATATTACCAGTAGGAGGAATCAAAGAAAAAATATTGGCTGCTAAACGCGCTAACATTACAAACATTTATTTACCCGCGGCCAATCGTAACGATATCGAGGAAGTGAATGAGTTGTTTATTAGTGGTCTAAATTTTATTTACGTAGACGACGTATCCGATGTGTTGCGACAGACACTGTTGGATGAAAAAGTTGACAATATTTTCTCGACAGACTCAACCAATACATTCCATTAATCTTCCTTCTTCTGCTTTTCATCAAAAAATACCCTGCCATGTTATCATGGCAGAATCGTCTCAATAATCCACAAAAAATTGATTGTAAAAATATTAGCGCATTACTGCTTATATTTTTCATCAAACATTTACCGGCTACTTGTGCATCGAATCATATAAATAAATATATTTGTAGTTAATATGGTATGTTATGCATTTAAACAAATACCATATTAAATATACGTAATCTTGTTGTAATAGGTTACTTTTATTGTTAAATGGCCATGATAATGCAGAAAAAATACATCCGATATATATGGTTCATCACATTAGGCGTTTTGTTACATACAGCATCAATGTCGGGTCAAATAAGTGGCCCGCTTGAAGCTTGCGCAGGATCCACGCAGCTATATACTGCCCCTGAAGGAACTAATTATATCTGGAACACCTCCGGAGGAACTGGTAATTCTACATCTCGTACTATCTTGGTAACATGGGATGAGATTGCGATAGTAGGGAGTGTTTCTGTAAGCTATGAAGATGAAGAAGCTGAGCTACGCGATCTTTCTATCACAGTGAATGTTCATGCAATACCAGAAAAACCAACTCTTACAATGAGCGGAACTATTTGTAATGGCAGCGGTGAAATAGTATTAACAGCAAACAGTAGTACAAGCGGAATATATCAATGGTATAAAAATGGAGAATTACTAGGGGAGGGTTATAACTCGCCAACACTTACAAGAACCATTACCGATCTTGGCATATATACCGTTACTGTTACCAAAAACAATTGTATATCAGAAAAAAGCGATCCGAAAGAAATTACCAATATTATTGCATCAAAACCAAGCATTATCATTGCAAGTCCAGTCAGTGGGACGATATGCAATAGTGGAGAAATAAGCTTAACAGCGAATGGGAGTGGTGTGTATGCATGGTATAAAAACGATGTTTTGGTAGAAGGTAATGCCACAAGTGCATTTATGGAGACCCTTTCACAACCGGGCACATATCAATATTCAGTAAAAAGTAATGTTGACGGATGTTTATCGGAGGCAAGCTCCGATGCGGTCATTACTGTTAAGAACAACATTATTGTTAGCCCTACTGATCTACAAACAACAGTTGGTGAACGTATAGACGTTCCAATATCCATATCAAATGTAAATGTAGCAGATATTCTTCATTTTAATGTAACTACAGGTTCATTACCCAACGGGGTTACCTTAAATGATGGGAGACTTACGGGCATTCCAACAAAAATAGGAATATATGCAGGAAATATTACAGTTTCAAATGAACAATATTGTTCTGGAACAGGAACTTATTCCATAAAAATAACCTGTAGCCTTATTGATTTTCCAGAAACCGAATTACTCGATGGTATTTACAATATTTCCTACACACACGAGATCGTTCCTGCAATAACCAATGAACATGTAAGCCTTATATATAAATTAGAAGACCCATTACCTGAGGACCTGGATTTTGATGAAAATAATCTTACCATATTCGGAATACCGGAAGAAGTAGGGCTTTTTCCATTTATGATTACTGCTACCGATGCCAATAATCCTACTTGCTTTGCAAATCAATCATACTCTATAGAGGTAAAATGTGGGACTATCACGTTAAGCGATTTATCCACTACCGAAGCTGCTCTTGAGTCTGTTTATACTTCAGCTCCCCTCAATGCATTAGGTGGGAAAGCGCCCTATACCTATACCATCAACAATGCCCCTGATTGGTTGTCGTTAACGGCTAATAACAGACTCACCGGAACCCCTCATATAAAAACCGGAGCGTACGCTGTTACGATCAATGCATCAGACGTTTTCGGTTGTTCCAATACACGGGAATATACTATCACTGTCGGATGTGGAAGCATCTCTTTTCCCGCTACAACTTTAGCGGCCGGTAAAGTTGGGAAACCATACAATAGCATCATTAGTGCAGCAACAAGAGGTAGCGGAACATATGAATTTACATATGAAGTAGACCCTTCGACGTCATTGCCTGCCGGATTACAATTTAATCCAATGACCAGAACCATTAGCGGCACCCCTACTTCCAAGTATGCTCCCGAATTTCGCATCATCTCTACAGATGTCAATAATCCCGAATGCACCCAATCTCAAACATATACCATCAATATCGAATGTGGAGATATCGCATTAAGTGCCATCAATACTTCAGCCAATTATGGCAATAATTATTCAGAAATCATCACCACAACCGGAGGAGTAGCTCCATACACATATGTGCTTAAAAGCGGAACACTTCCTCAAGGCTTGTCTTTGAACTCCACCGGAAGGATTAGTGGAACCCCAACAGGAAGTGGCGCTACTTATTTTTCTAATTTTACCATTACAACGACCGATAGCCAAGGTTGTTCCGGAGAAAACGCCTATACTATCATTGTTGGGTGTACTAGTGGCGCTATATCACCAAGTGTGATTGCAGATGGTCAATATGGCGTCGCATATAACCAACAATTTACCATTGCGCCAAGTACTACCAACGACAGGTATTCTCTTGTGGGAACCATACCTGGACTTTCACTTTCTTCGTCGGGAGAACTAAAAGGAACTCCACAACAAGCAGGAACATTTAGTATTGGCGTAAGTGTTATTGATGCCAATCAGTGTTCCTCTTCGCAAACGTATACTTTAGACATCAAAAAAGCTGAAGTAATTGTGGAACCAGATGCTAATCAAAGTAAAAAATATAACGATCCCATACCTACATTGACCTATCAATTATCAGGGGTTATATTTTCAACAGATGCCACGAGTTTAAAACAAGCCATCACTTTAACAACAGACGCCACAAAGAGTAGCCCTGTTGGCGAGTACAACATCATATTGCCGGAAAATACAAGCCATCCCAATTACAACATTAAATTGACAAATACTCCCAATAAATTTTCTGTGGTAAAAGCTGATCAAGTTATTACCTTCCCTGCAATCACAATACAGACTTATGGTAACAAGTCTTTCGATCTGGCCGCTACTGTTTCATCAGGTAAGGCTATCACGTATACCAGCAAAAATGAAAATATTGCATCCGTATCAGATAATAAAGTAACCATTCACAATGCGGGCGAAGTAGATA
>JAVBMZ010000151.1:0-32950 GCA_031551935.1 Bacteroidales bacterium | reverse complement strand
ATCACGTCTATGATATCTATATCCCCAGTAGTAAGGGGTTTCCATTGGATATCCGAAATACGAGGGGCAACCTGCCACTCAAATGCTACAAAGGCAAAGCCTAAGGCCAGTAACAATCCTATTTGAAAAAACAAACTACGTTTTTTCTCGAGGTTCGCTTGGTCACTTTTTTTGGTTTCCATATCAAAAAAGGTTTAAACAATGTTTTAGACTGTCGGCTGTGTCACGACAATCTGGTAAGGAAACATTCCACATATTCACAACTGTTTCGCTTCAACAGCTATGCAATAAAACATCGGCGCCTGATAAGAACGGACGAAGGACTCATCACAAGACCCTTCCTTTTGTTAAACAAAAATCAAAAAGCGTGCCTAAATGTGAATAAATGTTAAAATAATCTTAGCGGTGCAATTAATTAGCTGACAATGTTATTTTTATAAAATATTAATCCCATCATTTGTGTCGGTTTGTTTACACAAATTATGGGATTAACTTTATAAAGCATCACGAAGCCTATTAACTTATAATGGAAAAACCTGTGTACGAATGTAATGCCTTAGGAAGCTTTATCCCATCGGATGTTTGTCCGTTTTCAAGCAAAGCAGCCACAATACGGGGCAATGCCAATGCGCTTCCATTCAGGGTGTGGGCTAATTGTGTTTTCTTATTTTGTTCGTCACGATAACGTAATTTGAGCCGGTTGGCCTGGAACGATTCAAAATTAGATACTGAACTTACTTCGAGCCACATCTTTTGGGCGGCCGAAAATACTTCAAAATCATACGTTAACGCTGAGGTAAAGCTCATATCGCCACCACATAATTTTACAATGCGGTAAGGTAATTCCAATTTTTGCACCAGCGATTCAACATGCTGTACCATCTCATCGAGTGCTTGATACGAACGCTCTGGATGTTCAAGGCGAACAATTTCCACCTTATCGAATTGATGCAAACGGTTGAGCCCACGGACATCTTTCCCGTACGATCCGGCTTCACGACGGAAGCAAGGCGTATAAGCCGTCATCTTCACCGGAAAATCAGCAACATCAAGAATGACATCACGATAGATATTGGTTACGGGAACTTCGGCTGTCGGAATCAAGTAAAAATTATCCAAGATAACATGGTACATTTGTCCCTCCTTATCAGGCAATTGTCCAGTACCAAATCCGGAATCCTCGTTAACCATCAGTGGCGGAATGAATTCCTGATAGCCGGAAGCCTGTGCCTGATCCAGAAAAAAACTAATCAAGGCACGTTGTAACCGTGCGCCTTTACCTTTATATACAGGAAAACCTGCTCCAGTAAGTTTAACACCCAATTCAAAATCGATCAAGTCGTACTTCTTAGCTAACTCCCAATGGGGTAAAGCATCAACAGGTAATACCGGCGTTTGTCCGCCAGTACGAAGCACTACATTATCGGCAGCCGTTTTTCCCTGTGGTACAGAGATATGTGGAATATTTGGCAATAACACCAACAAGTCTTTCAATTTTTGTTCGGCGGTTTCTTGCTCATGTACTAAACCAGCAACCTGTTCTTTCAGTACGCTGACTTCTTGTTTTGCTGTTTCTGCGGCATCTTTCTGCCCGGATTTCATCAATGCACCGATTTCTTTAGACTTGACATTCAGTTCGGCTTGCAGATTATCAGCCTGTGTTTGCATTTTTTTACGTTGCGCATCAGTATCCAGCAGTTGTCCAATAATTTTCTCAGCGTGAAAGCCTTTGACTGCCAACAAACGAATAGCATCGTCTTTATGTTCTTCGATAAATTTGATGGTTAACATACTTAAATAAGTTTCGGGTTTCAAATTCAATGTTTCAAGTTTCGTATCTATGCTGAGCCATTATCAATATGGAGACTTTAAACCTGAAACTAAAAAAGGTCTCCTGCAGTAACTACGGGAGACCTTTGTATATGATGGTGTCTGCGGTTACCCGGCAAAAGGGACTACTGACACGAATGATTTATTATCTTCTTTTTTCCGGAACTGTATCGTACCGTCAATTAAAGCATAGAGTGTATGGTCACGGCCCATGCCAACATTTTCGCCCGGATGGTGTTGTGTTCCGCGTTGGCGAACTAAAATATTACCTGCTTTGCATGCCTGACCACCAAACAATTTAACACCTAATCGTTTACTTTCGGATTCGCGTCCATTCCTTGAACTACCGACGCCTTTTTTATGTGCCATTTTTCTTTAGATTTATCTTAATCTTACAAAATACTATACAGTGATACCTTCAATCAAGAGTTGCGTAAAATCTTGACGGTGGCCATTCATTTTTTGGTAACTTTTTCTTCTTTTTTTCTTGAAAACCAAAACTTTGTCTCCACGAACATGTGAAACAATCGAAGCGCTCACCGTAGCTCCTTGCACTACCGGCGTACCAACTTTGATATCTTTATCATTATCTATCAAATAAACTTGGTCAAATGATAACTTATCACCAACTTCACCGGCTTGGTGATGTACAAATATTTTTTGGTCTTTATTGACTTTAAACTGCTGACCTGCTATTTCTACAATTGCGTACATTACAAATTTCTTATGATTTTTCGGCTTGCAAAAGTAGATACTTTTTACATAATAACAAATAAAATTTCGATTATTTTACCTTTTGCCTTTTATCTCTTACCTTTTTATACTTTTGCAACTTAATTAACGGAAGAAGATACAGTGAAATATTTAATTGCGGGATTAGGGAATATAGGCGATGAATATGCCAATACACGCCATAACATTGGTTGGCGGATGTTGGATTGGTTAGCTGCTGAAGAAAAATTAAATTTTGCTGACAAACGTTATGGATTTGTCGCGGAATATAAATATAAGGGACGGATTTTTATACTCCTGAAGCCATCCACCTACATGAATTTAAGTGGAAGGGCAGTTAATTATTGGCTACAAAAAGAAAAGGTGGAACTCGATCATTTATTGGTGCTGGTTGATGATCTTGCACTTCCCTTTGGCACTATACGTTTAAAAGGAAAAGGAAGTGATGGTGGACATAATGGTTTAAAAAGTATCAATGAAATTTTGGGAACCCAGGAATATGCACGGTTGCGCTTTGGCGTAGGGAGTAATTTTTCGCAAGGTCGTCAAATCGATTATGTGTTGGGTGAATGGACAACAGAAGAAGAACAAGCGCTACCTAATCGATTACAATTAACTTCGGATATCATCAAAAACTTCGGTACCATTGGCGTCGAACGAACGATGAACTTTTTCAATAACAAATGACAACTTAATGTCTCGGGTTAAAGTTTCGGGCAATTAAACATCAAAAATAATCAATGGATACAGTGCGGGTAGACAAGTTTTTATGGTCGGTCAGGATATTTAAAACACGTAGCCTGGCATCGGAAGCATGTGAAAAAAATCGTGTGCTGGTCAACGACATGGAAGTGAAACCGTCGCGGAATATAAAAATTGGCGATAAATTGATGGTAAAGAAACCTCCGGTGGTACATACATACGAAATAATCCAACTCATAGACAAGCGGCAACCGGCATCGTTAGTCAAAAATTATATCGTGGATACTACGCCGCAGGAAGAAATAAATAAAGCAGACATTGCCCGGATGACTGCTTTTGTTCAACGTGACCGTGGCGCCGGACGCCCGACCAAAAAAGAACGCCGCGATATTGAAAAAATGACTTCATTATGATTATTGCATCACAGAAGAAAAAAGAAAATATTGTTGAGTACATATTATATATGTGGCATATCGAGGATTTATTACGTGCTAATCACTTCGATCTGGATCAAATGAAGGCTAATGTCATCAGTCGCTTTGATCAGCCGCAAGAAGTATTGCAACAAATGAGTGACTGGTATCAGTCGCTGATACTTCGTATGAATGACGAAGAACTTCAAAAGAGTGGACATCTTGGTTTTTTGACAGAACAAGTGCATCAATTAAATGATTTACACCTGAATTTAATCAACGATCTGAATGAACCGCAATACCGTCAGGCATATTATCTGGCACAACCTTATATTGCCGAGTTAAAGAACAAATCAGCAGCAGGAATCACGGAGATAGAAACTTGTCTAAATGCGCTATATATGCTAATGATGATGAGAATCAAAGGTGTCGCACCTTCTGCAGAAACCATTGCCGCCATAGATACTTTCAGTAATATGCTGTCCTTGTTAAATCTCCAATATCTTAAAATACACCGTCAAGAATAATCGGAAAAATCCCTTTCCCGCTTTGTTTTTATCCTCAGTTTTGTTTTTTTTAGAAAAAAGACTATTTTTGAAGCAAGATTTTAACACTGTCATCATGATAGTCTTCTAATATCAGCCAATTGTTGGTATTGGAAAACGATTTTTAGCAATGAAAACTTGTTAGAAAGATGTTTGATGTGTTCGAATCAAAATTTTAACACTTTGAGAAATTTCCAGTTGGTTAAGTTTGTGTGTAGTAGTCTGGAATAAAAGAAGTTTTACCATTACCTAATAATTTAGTTTATATGTATTTACTTGGTTATGACATTGGAAGCTCTTCGGTAAAAGCAAATTTAGTAGACGTTGCTACAGGTAAAACCTGTGCTTCTGCTTTCTATCCGAAACAAGAAATGGTTATTAAAGCTGTTCAACCAGGATGGGCTGAACAAGATCCCAACGATTGGTGGAAAAATTTAAAAGCTGCTACTGCTGACGTTTTGCAAGCATCGCGAGTGTCGAAAAACGACATCCGGGCTATTGGTATATCATACCAAATGCATGGATTGGTTTGCGTTGACAAAAATATGCAAGTATTGCGGCCATCTATCATATGGTGCGATAGCCGCGCAGTACCCTATGGAGAAAAAGCTTTTGAAACCATTGGAAAAGAAGAATGTCTGAAACATTTACTTAATTCGCCAGGTAATTTTACCGCAGCAAAGTTAGCATGGGTTAAAGAAAACGAGCCGGATATTTATGCGAAGATATACAAAATCATGTTGCCGGGAGATTATATTGCTGCTCGTTTAACAGGCACTATTTGTACAACGGCTTCCGGTTTATCTGAAGGTATCTTTTGGGATTTTACCACAGGAAAAGTTTCTGATAAGGTGCTTCGTTATTTTGGCTTCGATCAAAGTATTATTCCTGATATTGTTCCCACTTTTGCACCGCAAGGAACAGTAACAGAATCTATTGCTCAAGAGTTAGGACTTGCTACTGGAACACCTGTATGTTATCGTGCAGGAGACCAACCCAACAATGCATTATCGCTGAACGTACTTCAACCAGGCGAAATTGCAGCAACAGCCGGTACATCAGGCGTTGTATATGGCGTAAATGAACAAATCAAATACGACCCGATGTCGCGGGTAAATACTTTTGTACACGTAAATCATACCGCAGCAGCGCCAAGAACAGGCGTATTGTTGTGCATCAATGGTACGGGGATACTCAACTCGTGGATAAAAAGGAATGTTGCTCCTGAAGGAGTCAGCTATGCAGAAATGAATAATCTGGCTGCTGAAATACCTATAGGCGCGGAAGGATTGACAATATTACCTTTTGGAAATGGTGCAGAACGTATGTTAGGCAACAAGGAGCCGGGAGGCGTCATTGGAGGTATCAACTTCAACATACACAACCAAAAACATGTTTTACGGGCCACGCAAGAAGGCATCGTTTTCGCGTTCAAGTATGGTATGGAAATTATGCAAAATATCGGCATCGATCCGAAAACCATTAGAGCCGGTAATGCCAACATGTTCCTAAGTCCTATTTTCCGTAATACTTTAGCCAGCATCACCGGCGCATCCATCGAATTGTTCGATACGGACGGTTCTGCAGGCGCAGCTAAAGGTGCAGGCGTAGGCGCAGGCATTTTCAAAACACCTGCCGAAGCATTGTCTTCCCTTCAACGTATCGAAACCATCACTCCAGATGTATCGCGGAAGGAACAATATGAGAAGGCATACGCGAAGTGGAAAAAATTGCTGGAAAAATTATAATTTTTGTTAACCGGCATTTTCGAACATTTGACCTATTGGAGGACAATTGAGTAGGATTTCCAGAACATGTTTTCGAATTACCCGAAAAATACCTTCATATTGATATAAAGGTATCACAAATTAATTGGAAAACAAAATTTATTGATGAATATTTTTCACATCATTTTTTGTCTAGCGGACAAAAAATGATGTGATTTAAGTGAACAGAATGATTAAAATACAAACTGTTGGTTTTTAACAAAAACAATTCAAACTATGGAAAACAATCGTCAAGGTGGAGTTTCGAGAAGGCAATTTTTAGGCACTGGACTTGCTGCAATGGCCGCTTTTACCATTATTCCGCGACATGTGTTAGGTGGTACTGGCTTCATTGCACCGAGTGATCAGATCACTATTGGGTTTATTGGCACAGGAAAACAAGGGCGTATCTTGGTTAGAGAATTTGCAAAACGGGCAAAAGTGATTGCCGGATGTGATGTAGATTCCCGTAAACTCGACAGATTCAAAACCATCACTGAAGAGCTGTATACTAACGCCGGTTCTTCTGCTAAAGGCTTTAAAACATACAAGGATTTCAAAGAGTTGTTGGCCAATAAAGAGATCGATGCTGTGGTAATCGCCACGCCCGACCATTGGCACGCCATCAATGTTATTGAAGCCGCCAAAGCAGGTAAGGACGTATATTGTGAAAAACCTTATTCGCATAGTATTGAAGAAGGCCGTTTGATGGTGAAAGCCATCGATAAATACCAACGCATCAACCAAACAGGCAATATGCAACGCTCATGGAAAAATTTCCGGGATGCATGTCAATTAGTGAGAAATGGCTATTTGGGCGACGTGATTGAAGTCAAAGTTAGCGTTGGACCTCCGCCGATTAAATGTGATTTACCCGCTGAACCTGTCCCTGCCAATCTGGATTGGGAAAGATGGGTCGGTCCCGCTGAGTTCCACGCCTTCAATGCCGAATTGTCTCCTCCACTTGAAGTAGATATTTACCCAAATTGGCGTAATTATAAAGAATATGGTAATGGAATGACCGCAGACTGGGGGACACATATGTTTGACATCGCACAATGGGCGCTGGGCAAAGATGACAGTGGTCCTGTAGCTGTTTATCCACCCGATAAAGACCATAAGTACTTAACTTTTGTATACGACAATGGTATACAGATGACCCATGAAGATTTTGGCCGGGGCAATGCGGTTAGATTTATCGGAACAAAAGGCGTACTTGATATTTCCCGCAGCTTTTTTGAGTCTCTGCCAACCAATCTGACCACACATCAATTTACAGAAAGTGAAATCAAATTATACGAAAGTAATGATCACTACCAGAATTGGTTGGATTGTATTCGCACACGCCAACAACCGATTAGTACGGCTGAGATCGGACATCGAACAGCAACAGTCGCATTCTTGGCTAACATTGGGTATGAGTTGCAGCGCCCATTACGCTGGAACCCTGTTAAAGAAGAATTTCTCAACGATGCCGAAGCCAATAAGCTTCGCTCAGGATATTTGAGGAAGCCCTGGACAATGCAAATCTGATTTTTACGTTTCTATAAGAAAGGCCAATGAAAATAAAAGCAACATATACGATGTATAAAAACGTAAAAAAGGTATTGATTTATTGCGTGTTGATGGCTTTTTATACACTGGGGCAAGCTCAAAGTCCTATCAAGATATTGATTGTGACCGGACAAAATAATCATAACTGGCAAGCGAGCAGTGTTATTCTGCAAAAATATCTGAACCAAAGCGGATTATTTGTTGCCGATATTGCCCAATCTCCTGCAAAAGGAGAAGATATGTCAACTTTTAAGCCTAATTTTTCAGCATATCAAGCCATTGTTTTGGATTATAATGGTGACGATTGGTCTGATGTAACCAAAACAGACTTTTTAGATTATGTGGGTCAAGGTGGAGGAGTGGTTGTGTACCATGCGGCAGATAATGCTTTTCGCGATTGGAAAGAATACAATGAAATTGTTGGTTTAGGAGGTTGGGGTGGCCGTGACCAAACAGATGGACCATATGTATATTTTTTGAATGGCAAAGAAGTAAGGGATACTACTCCAGGGCGAGCCGGATCTCATGGCGACCAACATGAATATGTCATCACTGTGCGGGATAAAAATCATCCTGTAATGAAAGGCTTACCCACATCATGGACACATGGCAAAGACGAACTGTATGACCGGATGCGTGGGCCTGCACAACATATGACTATTTTGGCGACTGCCTATTCTGACAAGGAAAATCACAGGGGAACTGGCCGTGACGAACCTATGTTAATGGCGATTTCGTGGGGTAAAGGGCGCATCTTCCATACCCTGATGGGACACGTGGGTAACGAAACGGAGCACCCAGCTGTTGAATGTGTCGACTTTGTGGTTACTTTTCTGCGTGGAACCGAATGGGCTGCTACGGGTAAAGTCACTCAAAAAGTTCCGAAAAATTTCCCCAAAAAATAACCTTCATTAAAAACGAGTATATTTGAACGTAATTTTCAGCAATTTTTTAAGTCCCGACACAAAGACAAATATGATTGCATTGATGTCGGTTCTCGATATAATAAGTAACTTAAAATCAATTAAACAAAATCCATTATGAGTATTACATTAGGTAGCAAAGAATTCTTCCCAGGAATTGGAAAGATCAAATTCGAAGGAAAAGAAAGTAAAAATCCTTTGGCATTTCGTTGGTACGAAGAAAACAAAATGATCATGGGTAAATCGATGAAAGATTGGTTCCGTTTCTCAATGGCTTATTGGCATACCATGTGCCAAGAAGGTGGTGACCCGTTTGGTCCCGGAACAAAAGTTTTCCCATGGAATGCAGGTGCTGATGCTATTAGCCGTGCTAAAAACAAAATGGATGCAGCTTTCGAGTTCATGACCAAAATTGGCATGCCATTTTATTGCTTCCACGATGTGGATTTAGTAGAAGAAGGCAACTCATTTGCAGAATATGAAAGCAACTTGGCCAAAATCGTTGATTACGCTAAGGAAAAACAAGCAGCTTCAGGCGTAAAACTGCTTTGGGGAACAGCTAATGTGTTTAGTCATCCGCGTTATATGAATGGTGCAGCAACCAATCCGAATTTCGAATCGGTAGCTTTTGCCGGAGCACAAATTAAAAATGCCATCGATGCAACCATTAAGCTTGGTGGTTCGAATTACGTATTCTGGGGTGGACGCGAAGGCTATATGAGCCTACTTAATACCGACATGAAACGTGAAAAAGAACATCTGGCAAAAATGCTTACCATCGCTCGTGACTATGGTCGCAAACAAGGATTCAAAGGAACTTTCCTGATCGAACCTAAACCGATGGAACCAACCAAACATCAATACGATGTAGATACTGAAACCGTTATCGGATTCTTACGTCATTTTGGGTTGGATAAAGATTTCAAAGTCAATATCGAAGTAAACCACGCTACTTTGGCCGGACATACTTTCGAACATGAATTGCAAACCGCTGCTGATGCAGGTTTATTAGGTTCTATTGATGCCAACCGCGGTGACTATCAAAATGGTTGGGATACTGACCAATTCCCCATCGATTTGTATGACCTGACACAAGCCATGTTAGTGATTATAGAAGCAGGTGGATTTACTACCGGTGGAACTAATTTCGACGCTAAAACACGTCGTAATTCTACCGATCTGGAAGATATTTTCATTGCCCACATTTCCGGTATGGACGTTTTCGCCCGCGCATTAGCAGTAGCAGCCGATGTGCTCGAAAAATCCGATTACAAGAAAATGCGTAAAACACGTTATGCTTCATTCGACAGTGGTGATGGCAAAAAATTCGAAGAAGGTAAATTAACGCTCGAAGATTTGCGTAACATCGCTGCTAATAGCAAAGCTCCTGCACAAATTAGTGGCAAACAGGAACTTTACGAAGCAATCATTAATATGTATATTTAATATGAAGTGAGAGTTAAGAGCTAAGGGATGAAAAATCGATTTTTTACACACGAATTTTTAACCCTTAGTTCTTAACTCTTTTTTAACTCTTAATATCATGAAAAACGAAGCCAGTAAATTTTACATATTTGGAGTAACCCTAGTTGCGACCCTTGGAGGACTACTGTTTGGTTATGATACAGCTGTTATCTCCGGTACTGTTGAATCCTTGAGACACTTCTTTATCGAACCTCTAAATCTTCCGCTTGATCAAGCAAATGCATTGGAAGGGTTTGTTGTGAGTAGTGCTCTGATAGGCTGTGTCATAGGCGCTTCTATTGCAGGATGGTTGAGCCAAAGGCTTGGCCGTAAACCATCGCTTTTTGTTGCTGCAATCTGTTTTTTTATAGCAGCCATTGGGTCAGCATGGCCTGAAATGTTTATAGGAATGCCCGGTTCAGGTGACCACACATTTATGCACTTATTTGTCATATATAGGATCATTGGTGGTGTAGGCGTTGGGATTGCTTCTATGGTTTCCCCGATGTATATCGCAGAAGTTGCTCCTCCTAACAAACGTGGTAGCTTAGTTTCCTGGAACCAATTTGCCATTATCTTTGGTATGTTGGTAGTTTATTTTGTCAATTACGGGATTGCAAAAGGCGGAGACACCACATGGTTACACCAAATCGGTTGGAGATGGATGTTTGCTTCCGGAGTTATTCCAGCAACATTGTTCTTAGTCCTCTTGTTCTTTGTTCCTGAAACTCCAAGATGGTTGGTGATGAATGGAAAAACAGAAAAAGCCGAAGGTATATTGACCAGATTGGTAGGTAAAGTAAATGCCCAAAAAGAAGTTATTGAAATAAAAGAAAGTTTTTCTTCAACACAAGACGCTTCTCTTCGTCCTTACTACCGCTTTATGGTTACTTGGATTATCCTATTTGTCGTTTCATACATCTCATTGTTGTATGCTCAAAATACCAACGCATTTGAAATTTCGCTGATTGGTAGTTTCGCCGTTTCTCTGATTGCACCAATCCGTTCATACGGATTCCTGATCATTATTACGGGTGTTCTGTTATCTGCATTTCAGCAATTCGTGGGTATTAATGTGGTATTGTATTACGCTCCTGAAATTTTCAAAAGTATGGGTTCCGGAACCGACTCTGCATTATTACAAACCATTATAGTCGGTATTATCAATCTATCTTTCACTGTATTAGCCATACTTACCGTCGACAAGTTCGGAAGAAAACCTTTATTGATCATTGGTGCTCTTGTAATGGCTGTATCTATGTTAGGCTTAGGAACTGCATTCAATGGAGGCGGTGCAGGCGCTTTGAAGTTAGTGTTCATGTTAACTTATACAGCAGGGTTTGCCATGTCTTGGGGACCTGTTTGTTGGGTAATGTTATCAGAAATTTTCCCCAACTCCGTTCGCTCCAGTGTGATGTCTATTGCAGTTGCAGCACAATGGGTGTCTAATTTCCTTGTATCGTGGACTTTCCCAATGATGAATAAAAGTCAATTCTTGGTGGATAAATTCCATCATGGGTTTGCCTACTGGGTGTATGGCGTTATGGCCATATTAGCAGCGTTATTCGTATGGAAAATGTTGCCCGAAACTAAAGGTAAAACCTTAGAGGATATGGAAAAACTTTGGAAGAAAAAATAACTAAATTGCTTTAGTTGATAAAAATGCCGAATGTTAAAAACATTCGGCATTTTTTGTTTTGGTAAAAACAGAAATACTTATGTTCCCCTAATATCAGCAAACATTCTTTTGTCTGCATTGTTACAATGTTTATCACCTGTTATAGCTTGTATACATGTCAAAAAGAATCATTTGCATTGCTCTATTCTCGGTTTTTTGCCGATCTGCTTTTCCTCAAGTATTGATTGCCCTTGTTTTCGGAGATAAGCTCAATAACGACAAAATAGAACTTGGTATCCAATTAGCCGCCCAGAGTTTTCGGTTTACAGGAATGAGTGACCGCATGGATGTAGGATTTTCGTTCGGGGTCTATCTGGACATCAAATTATCAGACCGGTTCATTATAGCCAATTATTTCATGTTCAAATCTCCTAAAGGTGGCAACGATATTCCTCAAACATACTGGTTCAATCAGTTTGACGGAACATTACCGGACGACGTATCGGTGAAGAGGCATCTTAGTTATTTCGAGTTAACCCCTATATTCCGATACCAGTTGAACCAGAGCTGGTCGATATCCATAGGACCGCAATTAGCACTTAATACTAAGGCTACTGATACATATCAGGAAAAAACCGATGATGGTACGATAACATATCGATACCACATACGTGACAATATTACCTTAATGGATGCAGGCATTGCAGTCGATGTGCAATGGAGGTTGATGAAAGGAAAGGGCTTGAGAATCAATGTGCGTTTTGCACAAGGTTTTGTCAATACATATAAAAACGGGGAGTTTGCTAATGCCAAAAACCAAACATATCAAGCTGGAGTGGGAATCCCTATTGGCGGCCATAAAACAAAATAAACACAACGTTGTTATAACTTCAATAGCAGAAGGGTATTTCGATCTGATCAAATACCTATTCATTATTTCATACATTAAATTTATTGTAACATGAAAAAAGTCTTTTTGGTTATCGCAGGTTTAGCCTTTTTACTTGGAACAAAGGCACAATCAACAACATCAAATGATCTTGAAATTATTCAATCGGTTTTTGGTAAAAGTAAAAAACAACTGGTGGAGACATATATGGGATTAAATAGCGAAGCTGCAGCCAAATTCTGGCCCGTATATGACGATTATGAAACAAAACGCAGGGAATTAGTCCGAGATAGGTTACAAACCCTTACCCAATATGTGGACAATTATCTGTCTCTGACCGATGATGTTGCAGCAAGCATTGCAAAACAAACCTTTAAAAATGAAAAAAACATCATCAAACTGCATAAAAAATATTATTGTAAAATGAAAAAAGCAATCGGCGCACTTAATGCGACCAAGTTCATGCAGATGGAATTATATATCCAAAAATCAGTAGAATTAGACGTGATGGACGATATTCCTTTCATTGGTGAAATAAACGTATTGAAAAAATAATATTTTATCAAATCAATGCCAACAAAAAACATCCACCATTGTGTGGATGTTTTTTTATATCTTTATTCTGCAAAATATATTACTGTTGAATCAATACGCAATAAATAAAACATTGAAAAACAAATACTTATACACATTCTGCATAATATTTGCCTATTGGTTATCGTTTGCCTCAATGCTTCAGGCACAAATAATTAAAGGCCGAATTACTGATATTAATGGGAAGCCTGTCAGCAATGCTTCTTTATTTATTAAGGAAATAAAATTGGGGACAGCTGCTAACGAAGATGGATATTATGAGTTAAAAATAGCAACAGGCACATATACCTGTACTTTTCAATGTTTAGGATACGAAACCGTAACACGCACTGTAACAGTTGGAACAAGTGTAAGCACACTCGATATCACCCTACAGGAAAAAGCTTATGAAATTAAGGAAGTAGTTATATCCAATAATAGCGAGGACCCGGCTTATGGTATCATGCGCCGTGCCATTGCCATGGCACCGTATTATATGAATCAGATTTCGGAATATAAGGCCGATGTGTACCTGAAAGGATCATTGCACATCATTAAGATATCGAAATTGGTCAAACGCTTGGCTAAGGAGGAACTGGAGGGCTTTAAAGAAGGTAATACCTATTTGGAAGAATCATTTAACGAAATCGAATTTACAGCGCCTAATCAATACAAACAAAAAGTACTGAAAAGAACAGGAAGTATGCCGCAACAGAACGAGGGTGGAAGCGCTATGGAATTAATTACTGCCAGCGTGTATGATCCTAAGGCCATAGAACCAAGTATTTCGCCACTTTCTTCAAGCGCTTTTGCACATTATAATTTCCGGTACGAAGGTTTTATCGAAGAGGGCGATCGCGTCATCAACAAAATAAAAATCATCCCAAAACACAAAAGCAAACAATTGATATCAGGATATATCTACATTGCTGACAATTATTGGAATATACACAGTCTGGATATCGATGGACAATTCCCTATTGGCGGTAACTACCACATACAAATTAATTTCAGCGAAGTAAACGAAAATGTCTGGTTACCAGTCAGTCACCGCATTGATTTTAATGGCTCCATATTAGGCAACAAAGGGGATTTTCATTATGTTTCTTCAGTAAAGTATACGCATATTAAGGAAAATACATCATTGCGAAAACCTGATGCTTTGCTGTTGGCCGAACAACAACGTAAAGCCATGCAACGATATGAAGCTCCTCCGGTTACCCCGTCCGGTACCAAACCAGCTCAAAATAAAAACAGCCAGAAAATAGAAAAAATATTGGCAAAAGAGGATATTTCGAACCGAGAAGCATACAAACTCGCCCGACTTATGCAGAAAGAGGCTGATGCAGAGAAAAAGGATGCCAAATCATTGAATTTGAGCGAAACCTTATATGAAAATTACAAGGTTGAGGTAGATAGCAGCGCCAATCAACGCGACACGGCATATTGGGAAAAAATGCGTCCTGTGCCACTGTCTCCTCCGGAGGTAAGGAGCTATCAGGAAAAAGAGACGCGGGAGGTTGGAGCACCGCAATTCCGGGAGCAAACTAAAGATACGGTGCGTCGAGAAAAAAGACAAAGTCCATTTATCAGGACAAGTAAAAAAATATTGTTTGGAACCAATATCGTTCTTGGCAAAAAAGGCGGAATTATCGAATACCGTGGATTAAATCCGTCAAAACTGGGATTTAACACAGTAGATGGTTTTTTTATCGGTCAAAAAATCACTTACTATAAGGATTTCGCACCAACCAGGCGAGAAAACAGATTATCTGTCACTCCTCAGGCAGTTTGGGCCATTAACCGACAAGCGTTGATGTGGGATGTAAATACCTCGTTGACGTATGCTCCCCTGAAACGTGGTAGCGCCAAGCTCTCTTTTGGACAAAAAACATCCGACTTCAATGAACAACGCGGGATGTATCCATTTGAAAACACCATAGCTTCGCTATTTTTTCGCCGGAATTATCTGAAATTATACAAAAATGTTTTTGTAGAAGCCGGCAATACGATTGACATTGCTAATGGTTTACAATTAACCACAAATATCCAGTATACACAACGTACCATGCTGGAAAATCATAGTGATTATTCATTTTTCTACCGTGATTCACGCGAATATACACCTAATACACCTCAAAATGCCGAACTGACTTATCCTTTAACCGACCATACCAATACTTCGTTTACCATCAATATCCAGTATACTCCGCAATTCTACTACCGGATTGATCGAAATAACCGCAAACGAATGGTAAAATCGGATTTTCCAACCATCCACTTGGGTTGGCGCAAGGGTTTGAAGGACGTTTTCAACAGTGATAGTAATTATGACTTATTATATGGAGCTGTTACGCAGCGGATCGAAACAGGATTTATGCAACAACTCCGCTATCAGTTAGGCGGTGGCATATTTGTCAATCGTAAAAGTATTTATTTTCCAGACTTTTATCATTTCCGAACATTAGAGATACCTGTTACCATAGGAAATATAGAAAGTTCAGGATTCAATTTGCTGGAATACTACCGTTACAGCACTTCCGACAAATACATTATAGCGAATGTGTATTACACTACTCCATTCTTAATATTGAAATATTTGCCATTTTTCAATAACCGTGTACTATGGGATGAAGGGATACAACTCAATTACCTCTATACTCCAGAGATGAAAAACTATGTTGAATTAGGCTACACCATTGGGATAATTTGGAAGGCAGGTGTTTTCGTTGGTTTTGAAAATTTTAAATACCGTAGCGTTGGTGTGAGATTATCACTTCCTATTACATTATTTGTCCCTTAAAATAAACCATCAATACATTGCATGTACATTAAAAATATTGCGACAAACATTAAATAATTTAATATTCACATTAAAATATGTAATGTTTATATTAAAAAATGCAAGATGCACATTAAAAATATTGTGGTAAACATTAAAAACACAATGTCTGCATGAATAGATAGTTTACATGAAACAATCGTTTATGAGTGTCAACGCATACAATTTTTGGTGTTTGCTAATATTTTTCCCGGGAAAATGAATTACATGAAATATCTCTGCACGAACGTACACCAATCGTAATCATTATCCACGGACATGCATCTGAACTAAAAAATAAAAATACAACCAGATGAAACAAAATGTAACTATTTTCGTATTTTTACTAGATATATAACCGACCTTTGTAGAGACAATAAGAATCCATGATGGAGGATTCGTGAGATGGACACGAATCGTACGCATTTTATACGCTATCATTCATGAGTGAACAAATATTAAAGGCCTTGATGCAATTATTTGCGATTATCTCGCGTCCTGAAAGCGATATAGCTGATCGCCGCAAGGTCATTGAAGATTTTTTGCGAAAACAATTAAACCAGGAATTGGCTCAAGAATATTTTCAAATCTTCGATAATTATTACGGGCAGTATCAAGAAAAATATAGAAATACTCAAAAACACCAAAAACACACTTCATCCAGCTCCGTCAAATTACTGGTCATTTGTTCGCAAATCAACAAAGAACTGACGCAAAGCCAAAAACTGACATTGATGGTTCAACTGTTCAGTTTTATCAAATCTGGTCACGATTCATATAGCACTATTTCTGAGTTTGAGCAGGAATTTGTAGAAACAGTCGCTCAGGTATTCAATTTTGACGAGAAGGAGTTTCAGGAATTACTGCAATTTGTGATGTTGCCGGTCGAGTTTATCCCAGGAACAGCCAATCTATTACTTATTAACAATAGAGATGAGAGCGAGGCCGAATATAAATATTTATTTCGGGATGGCATCAGTGATAGTATAGCAGTGCTGCATGTGAAAAGTGTCAACATGTATATTTGTCGCTACGAAGGAGATAAAGAATTATACATCAACAGCCAGATTGTAGCCAATGACCAGGTATACATCCTCAATTACGGGAGTAGCATCCGCAATTCACAAATTCAACCCGTATACTACAGTGATATCGTCAACTGTTTTTATGTCGACACACATGTCAATCCACTGTTGTTCAAAGCACAAGATATAGAGTATTTATTCGAAAATGGCCATGTTGGGCTTCACACGATTAATTTCGAAGTGTTGTCAGGTAATATGGTGGGTATTATGGGCGGAAGCGGTGCAGGTAAATCGACATTACTCAACGTCCTGAATGGCTTATACAAGCCATCTGCCGGACAAGTGTTGTTGAACCATACAGACGTCCATATCCAAAGTCAAGACATAGAAGGGCTTATCGGTTATGTTTCTCAGGATGATTTGTTGATTGAAGAATTGACGGTATTCCAAAATTTA
Organism: Bacteroidales bacterium; assembly: GCA_031551935.1. Classification (GTDB taxonomy): domain Bacteria; phylum Bacteroidota; class Bacteroidia; order Bacteroidales; family UBA4181; genus JAIRLS01. Next base: position 15,639 of record JAVBMZ010000151.1, on the reverse strand, counting down.
TATTTCAATGCAAAGATGTGTTTCGGGCAAGATTCGGAAGACATCATCCGTCAGAAAACGGATAGTGTACTACGGGATCTTGGATTGTACGAAATCAGAGACATGAGGGTTGGATCGCCGTTGGATAAAAAAATCAGTGGCGGGCAACGAAAAAGACTCAATATTGCTCTGGAATTGATTCGCCAACCAGCAGTCTTGTTTCTCGACGAACCTACATCAGGATTATCGTCCAGCGATTCGGACAACATCATGATTTTATTAAAAGAACTTTCTTTAAAAGGGAAGTTACTTTTTGTGGTGATTCATCAACCGTCATCAGACATTTTTAAAATGTTCGATCGTCTGTTTGTTCTAGATCAAGGAGGATACCTGATATATGATGGCAATCCGGTAGATTCGATTTTGTATTTCAAATCGCAGACCAACCAGGCAAATCGGGATACCAGTGAATGTCAGGAATGCGGTAATGTGAAACCGGAACAAATATTTAACATTGTAGAAGCACGAGTACTTGACGAGCACGGAAAAACCACAGATACACGCCGCGTATCGCCTAAAGAATGGTACGATACGTTCGAGCTGACACTTAAACCGGTGGTTTTTGAAGTAGAACAAACCGACAGTCTTCCTCTTGGATCGATTAAGCGACCATCACGATTGAAACAGTTTATGGTATATGCTTTGCGCAATATATATACTAAAATCAGCGATGTCCAATATTTGGTGGTTTGCTTTTTAGAAGCCCCGTTATTGGCTCTACTGTTGGCCTATGTCATCCGTTATTACAATGTGTCAGACGGAGGCTATTCGTTTGAGCACAATGAAAATGTTCCGATATACATTTTTATTGCAGTTATCATAGCTATTTTCATCGGACTGTCAGTAAGTGCTGAAGAAATTATCAGGGACAGGAAAATTCTGAACCGCGAAACCTTTCTTAACCTAAGCAGGTTAAGCTACCTCTTCTCAAAAACAGCGGTGCTCTTTGTTATCTCTGCCATCCAAACTGTCCTATTCATTTGGGTCGGAAACAGCATTACAGGGATCCTCAACATGAATTTTGCCTATTGGATTGTACTATTTTCCACATGGGCGTGTGCCAATTTGATGGGTTTAATTATATCAGATACCTTCAAATCAGTAGTGACTATCTACATCTTGATCCCATTCATTGTCATTCCTCAATTGATGCTTAGTGGGGTTTTATTGCGTTTCGAAAAAATCAATCCGGACATATCTTCTCCGGCTTCCGTGCCATGGTATGGTGAGTTGATTACAGCCCGATGGGCATTCGAAGCTTTAGCCGTTGACCAATTCACCAACAACCAATACGAAAAAATCGCATATCCTTATGAAAAAGTCATGAGCACGGCTGAGTTTCAAAAGAATTACTGGTTGGTGGAAATGAAAAACAAACTTAACGAGGTTAAATATGACATTGAAAATGGTGATCCTCCAAAAGAAACAACGTTAACATTGCTTAGTAATGAGATAGAACATGCAAATCAGCGACAATTAGTGGAAGCATTCCCATTCAACCAATTGTGGAAAACAGAAGGTGTTTCGCAACAACTGATAGACGGCACCACCCTGTATCTGGACCAACTGACACGTTATTATACTGTATTGTACAATAAAGCGGCAGAACGAAAAGACCGATTAACGGCTGAAATTGCGGCTATCAATCCTGACAGTTTATACCAACTCAAATCAAAATACTATAACCAAAGTTTGGGAAACATGGTGAAAAACAGCAACGAAACATATCGTTTGATCGAATACAAAGGACGGCTGTTGCAAAATTATCACCCTATTTATAAAGATCCGGAACAACCTTTCATTAAAGCCCAATTTTATGCGCCGGTGAAGCGGTTTTTGGGGAATTTTTATCCTACTTTTTGGGTCAATATTATCGTTATATGGTGTTTTAATATTTTTTGCTTTGTGGCGCTTTATTTCCGTTGGTTACCTCGTTTATTAAGATTACTCCAAAGGCAAAAGCCATAAATGGCAACACACTATTTGCCCTTGGTAATAACCAAACAATTTTCTTTTATACTAACTCATGCTAAAAGTTAGAATAGTTATAAAAACACGATTCCACATACCATACAACCCAAGAAAATAGGCGCTTAATTTGTATTTTAATAGCTCATTTTCCGAAATGATGTGAAAAAATGCTTTTCTGACTACAAAATTTTATATGACTGCTTTGAAATCTGCAAAATTTGTATTTACATTGCCACAATTTTGACGGATTATCTGTTCATATCATAAATTATTGTAATCAAACCATTTAGGTAATGGAGCAAAAGAAGCGATTAGTGATAAGTTATAAAAATTGTCCGGCTGAGGTAATACAAGCTATCAAGGAAAAATATCCTTTGGGATATGGTGATGCTCTAATCAAGGTGCAAAAGCCGAATGGGGATTTCTTTCATGCAATCACTATAGACCTTGAAGATGTCAGCTATTTAGTAAAAGTTGATGTAAAAATTGACAACTTGACGGAAGAGGAATTTGAAAAACAGTTTGGTTCGGGACAGAATGACGACTCGTCTTCGGATTCAGCCGACTACGAAAAGGAGGATGAAAATCCTGAGAATATTGCGTCATCGGATAGTAGTGGTTACGAGGAATAATATGAATGTCCTGGAAATCATTCCTTAAAGAGTACTTTAGTTTTTCGCGACGCGAACGTTATGGGGTATTGGTTCTCTGTGGATGCATTTTGTTGATTCTGACAGTTAAATGGATGTTGCCACACTTGATCAAACGTCAAGTCCCCGACACAACAGCTTATGAAAAAGAAATTACTTTATTCCGGCAAGCGGCCGATTCGGTATCGTCAGCTAAAAACCAAATCCATCCGTTGGTAGAAGAATCCCAATCGGGGGTGGAGTTATTTTATTTCGATCCCAATACGACTACTGATGAAGATTGGGAAAGGCTCGGACTAACACAACGACAAATCAGAAATATCCGAAATTACCAAGAAAAAGGCGGTCACTTCAAAGAAAAAGAAGATTTCTTAAAACTGTATACCATTTCTATGACGCAGTATAAAACATTAGAACCGTACATACAAATCACCAGTAACACAGCTTTTCCTAAACAGTCTGTAAAGATTAACCAAGAGACACAGGAGTTTTCCTCTGTGTCAACCACTTCCCAAAAAGACAAAAGCATCTGTATAGAGCTTAACTCGGTCGACAGTGCTGTACTGACACGACTAAACGGCATCGGACCGGTTTTAGCTTCGCGTATCGTTAAATACCGGACTTTGTTGGGTGGTTTTGTACATGTCACACAATTGAACGAAGTATATGGAATAAAACCAGAAGTGACAGAAAAACTCATGCCCCAACTGTCTATCGACGACGCACACATCCGAAAAATACCGATGAACACAGCAACTCTTAGGGAGTTTACCAGACATCCTTACATCAACGAACAACAAGCCAGGGGGATATTGAAATATCGACAACTACAAGGTTCTATCCACCATATGGACGAATTAGTAAAAAACCATATCCTCACACAAGAAGAAGTGGACAAGTTAGTACCATATATATCTTTCGAGGAATAAGAAAGAGTTCAATAGTTATCTATGCTCACAACGGCAATATCTTTGAAACGCAATCTACCAGATTATCAATAAAATAACCATCTTTAATAATGTAACTCTCAACGCCTGCAGTTTTCGATTCTTCAATAGTATCGTCGTCGTCGTTACCCGATAAAATAACCACAGGTATATCGGGATTAATTTTTTTAATCTCTTTCACCACATCTAATCCTGTCATTTGTGTCCCATGTCCTTGCAAAAAGAAATCTACTACTACCAAATCCGGATTCATAGACAAACATTGGATACACTCTTCTCCATTGTTAAATGTTTTGGTAACATAACCATTCCTACACTTAAATGTATATTCCAACAAATTGATAAACATGGGTTCGTCATCAACAAAAAAAATCAATTTATCGGCCATAAGTGAGTGTCCTTACCTGTTTTTAGATGAAAACTTTCTAAACTCAAAGATACATTTTTTTATGGAATAATTGAACTTATTTCTGTACTTTTATGCAATAATTCTTTCTGACGTCTTTGTCATGAGGTAGAAGCTACGAACTATGACAGGCGTTTGGATGGATTCTGATGAAATGATATATATAGTTTACCAGGATATTTAAAGCCCAACGTCTTGAAACAAGCAATATTACAGGCCTCATTTTATGCACGTAACAGAAAGAAGTTAGGCACCTTGCTTCCTTCTAAAGCATTGGTATTGGTTTTTTCGAACGATCAAATGCCACGTAGCGGGGACCAGTATTTTTTGTTCAGGCAGAATTCCAACCTTTATTATTTATCGGGAATCATCCAGCCACAAACTATTTTTGCGATTTGCGCCGAACACCCTAATCCAAAATATAGAGAAGTATTATTCATGCTTCAAACCGATTCTGCCCGGGAAACTTGGGACGGTCACCGATTGACTACCCAAGAAGCTACAGCTATTTCGGGAGTGCAAACTGTATTAAATATCGATGACTTCATGCAACTTGTTGATGATTTGGCATATCCATCGGAATGTATTTATTTAGATACTGCCGAAAACGCCAAAATGGATACAGATTTGTTGACACACGATCTGCGCATGGCTAATCTGCTGAAAGCAAAATTTCCATTGCATCAATACGGACGGTTAGCCCCGTTGATGGCTTCGCTCCGTTTCATCAAGCAGCCTGAAGAAATTCATCTCATACAAAACGCTTGTAATATCACCGAAAAAGCATTCAACAGGGTACTTAGCACCATTAAACCAGGCATGTATGAATACGAAATCGAAGCCGAAATGACTTATGAAATGTTACGTCATGGCGCTTCAGGACATGCATTTCTGCCAATTGTTGCTTCGGCGCAAAATGCTTGTGTATTACATTATCACACCAACAATAAAATCATCCGGGAAGGTGAACTGGTGCTTCTGGATTTTGGCGCGGAATTATCCAATTACTCTTCCGATTGTTCCCGCACCATCCCTGCTTCGGGACGTTTTACCCAAAGACAACGGCAACTATATGATGCTGTGTTACGCGTTTTTCGTAAAGTGATGTACCTTATGAAACCTGGCATGTCGGTAGTACAAATTAACTTGCAAGCAACCCGCTTTTGGGAAGAGGAACATGTCCAGTTAGGCCTTTATTCGATGGAAGATCTTCGCAGACAAAACCCAGAGAGTCCATTATATTACAAATATTTCATGCACGGTGTAACGCATTTCCTTGGTTTGGATGTACATGATACCGGCGATCGCTACCGAATGCTTGAACCTGGCGTAATATTAACCTGCGAACCTGGTATTTACATACCAGAAGAGGGTATTGGTATACGTTTAGAAAATGACATCCTGATCACGCCTACCGATCCTATTGATTTGATGAAACATATCCCTATTGAAGCTGAAGAAATTGAAGAGCAAATGAATCGCCAATAATGGTTGACTATATCGAGTCGTGCAATCTTTTCATAAAAACATGATTGGGCAATGTTTTTCATTTTGCGACCAAGACACCAATAGCATATGATAACAATTCATCCCCAACTATTAAGAAATTCTTAATAGTTGGGGATGAATCATGTTCAAAAAACCCGCAACGGACAGATGATTATAATTTCTTTTCTACCGCTTTCAGGACATTATCAACATTGATGGGCGCATTGTTATCATTCACAATTCCCCATATGTATCGTCCTTTCCACTGGCATTCGATATCGCCATTGTAGCGATCTTTCACACTCTGCCGCCCTTCATTGAGCTGCACAGTTTGTTTGGTGAACTGATAATACTTCGTTAACATGGTTTTAGCATCAGCGGCTGTACCTGCATCAATGATAAATACTTGGTATTTTTTACCTGATACTTGATATTCTGCAGTAAATGCATCATACAAGAACTCATGTCCTAAAAAGCTCTTAGGAACGTATTGTTCCGAATGTTGCAACTTATTCTCTGCCGGAAAACTTTGCAGCACTGCCGGAAATGTAGCTTTAGAATTTATTTTACGACTGAGGTTATCAGCTATTTGCCGGACAACTTTAACCACGTCATCCGATGAAGATGGACTTTCTATTTTGACATACAAACAATCGACAAAAAAATTGAGCATGGGACCTTCCTGATAACCTTCTACGCCGATTTGGGCAAAGTTACTTTCTGTAGGACGTTCAGCAGCGTAAACGCCAAAAGCATCAGCAGGAGTAGCATGCCGATATATCTGAATGGTAACATAAGTATCCTGGTCGCCATTTTTGTTATATACAAAAACTGTCAATTCTTTAAAGTCATACAACAAATAACCTTCGGCTGCCCCATTGATACGTTCGAACAAATTATCGGGGTCAAAAACCTCTACTGTTTTGTCAATGGTCCAACCGGATATGACCGGCAGTTTTGATTTCAGTTCTTCCGGAGTTTGCGCAATGATACATTGCGATACAATAAGCGATACGAATAAAATAATGGTTCTCATGGGTATGATTTTAATCATTTGAAAACAGTCACCCTGTAGAACGAAACTTACGATATAAAACCTGACAGGCTTCATGCCTGTCAGGTTTTATATCTTCATATCGCTTGTATCAGATGACTGGATTGTATGTTTATATTTTCAGATCTATATTAAAAATTAGACTAAAAATTCTGCCGGGATATGTTGTATTCTCGTAATATCCTTTACTTTTTCCGCGACACGGAATCCAGAAATACATGACACCTTGCATTCACTGCATTTGCCGCATGGATTTTCCGACAAAGCCAATTCCATCATTGTTTCCTTGGCCAAAGAAGGGTTCTTATATCCGTAATTGTACATATAAGCACGCATCAAATCGGGTATCGGCAATCTTTCAGGACATTGTCCCACACAACTCTGACATCCCTGGCAATATAACAAAGAGTTATACGCTATAGTCGATAAAAATTTCTTTTCTTCATCATTTAATTCAAGATGTGCCACAGCATCAAGGCAATCCTCCAATTGATCAAAAGAAACATAACCCGGTATAGCTGTGTGGATATTCGGATTTTGCAATGCCCATTTTAATGCTGCTTTTGCATCAACTCCTTTTGCGCCAGCCATTGTTTTCATAGCTACAACACCCAATCCAGCTTTCACTGCACGCTCTAACGCCGGATTTAATGCATCTAAATGCTTTTGGCTAAAATTATATGAAGTAAGCACCACATCATAGTTTCCATTAGCAATCATGGCATCAATTACCTGAGGTTCATTGCTATGTGTAGAAATGCCCACAAATTTCACCCTTCCTTCTTTTTTAAGTTGAACCAACACATCCACAATAGGCTTATAGTTTACCTCTTCGGCATTACTAAGCGCATGAATGTATAAAATATCCACATACTCCATTTTGAGCCGTTTCATGCTGGTATTAAACTTGTCAAGAAAGCTTTCTGCTGCCTTATCACCCATATCCATTTTGGCTTTTGTGGCAATATAAAAAGAATTACGAGGTTTGTCGGCAAAAAATTCTCCCAACATTTCCTCGTTTCTGCCATTTTGATACCCGTTGGCAGTGTCGAAAAAAATAACTCCTGAATTATATGCAGCTCTCACAATAGATTGATTGTCGGCGCGCATAACACCCATACTTAATATCGGAACTTTCATACCAGTTTTACCCAATACGCGTTCTGGCATCTGATTATTTTGCTTACCAGATGATTGAGCCTGAACACTACTAATAGGAGACAATGCCAAAACTGCTCCGGCTGTAGCCGATAGCTTTAAAAAATTACGACGATTTACCTGATTGGTTTTCATAATATGAATATATTTTAATGAATACTCTTGCTATATTTAGAAACGAATTCTACACTAAAAAGTCATTAGGAATGTGTTGTAATCGGACAATATCTTTGATTTTGTTTGCTACTTGGAATCCTGAAGTGCAGGATACAGAACAATGTGTACAATTTCCACATGGATTGTCAGGCAAAGCCAAGTCCATTACTACCGCTTTTGCTGATGCCGGTTGTCGATACCCATAATGATACATATAAGCACGCATCATATCCGGGATAGGCAATTTTTCGGGACACTGTGGTATACAAGCCTTACACCCCTGACAATATAATGAATTATCAGCGGCAATGGTTGTTAAAGATTGTTTTTCTTCCTCTGTCATTTCAAGATGAGCTACAGCCTCCAAACACTCATCCAATTGGTCAAAAGAAGTATAACCTGGTATAATTGTGTGGACATTCGGATTTTGCAACACCCATTTGATAGCAGCCTTGCTATCGCGTGCTTGTGGTGCCAGGTTAAGGTAATTGCCAGCCAGTGTTTTCATCCCAACAATGCCCACTCCGGCTTTCGCCGCACGTTCTATGGCTGGATCCAGTTCGTCTAAATGTTTTTGGCTGAAATTATATGCCGTGAGTACCACATCATAATGTTCATTGTCGGCAATAGCATTAATCACCTCAGGTTCATTACTATGTGTAGATACGCCCAAATGTCTTGCCTTGCCTTCTTTCTGCAATTGAACCATAGCATCGAGTATCGGCTTTTGGTTCACTGTTGCAGCATCCCGCACATCGTGCCGGTATAAAATATCCACATATTCCATTTTGAGCCGTTTCAAACTGATCTCGAACCTTTCCAGAAACTTCTGGGCAGTATCGTCCTTGCCCACATATATTTTTGTTCCTACAACATACGATGCACGAGGCTTATCAACCAAGAAATCGCCCAATATTTCCTCGCTCCTACCGTTTTGATAGGTATGCGCCGTATCAAAATATCTGACTCCGGAATTATATGCTGCTTTGACCACTTCAGGTTTGCCAACAAAAAGCCCCATACTCAATATGGGAATTTGTATTCCTGTCCGGCCTAAAGTCCTAAAGGGTATTTTGGTCGTAACAGGCAGTTCTTCCGCATAATTCTTAACAGGAGCAAACACTAACCCAGCCCCCGCCGTAGCTGATAATTTGAGAAAGTTACGTCGATTGACTTGATTGGCATCCATAAAACTTTAGTACAATAATGTTTATATTAATGGCTGTCCATGAAAATAAAAGTGCTCGCAATGTACAATAAAAAACGGACATGAATATGTCCGTTTTAATAAATATTAACTTCTTTTAACAATTACAGCATTTCCACGACTGATTCAATCATTTTTTCTGTGGTACAGGAACAGGGAACTTTTTGAAAAGTCCAGCAGCAACTTTAGCCATAGAGGCAGGGGTCCGGATATCTTTCAATAAACTACCGTCTCCCACGTCACCACTGACAGCTCCATCATATACTACTTTACCACCTTTGGTATCGATGATATCCATCAACAGGTATCCTTTCGTAGATACATTATCAATAATTTGTGCATTATCATAATAACTACGATACATAGATGCGTTAGGACCAACCCAGTATGGTGTCCAAGGCGGTATAGCATCTTTGGTACTAATTTCAGTGCCCTCAGTAACACCTATTTTTAATACCAAATCCGCATTTTTATCCGCTTTAAAACCACGAGCAATCAGCTGATCTGCAATAGCTTTACAAATAGTCTGATAATCTGCTTCAAATAATCCGGCAGGTAATTGACCTTCTGATTCTATAAATGCGAATGTCTTACCCGGCGTGAGTACAGATGCATCATAAGTTTGGCTGCGGACAATCGTAAAACTCGGTCCGCATGATGTTGCCAAAATAGCGAGTACTCCAATGAATAGGATGATTAGATTTTTCATATGACAATGATTATTAAAATTTATACTATGCTTCAGTTTCTATAACAAAGGAAGGTAGAAAAAGTTTCTACAAAAAATGAAAAAATGTAAATTTATACAAATTGTTTTCTTATTTGAGAGATGCCAAAGGACAAATAAACATCATGTTGATATTCTTCATCATCAAAAGATGTTGTTTGAGTAAAACTTGTCTTTTTCTAAATATATTCTCACTACTTTTGCACGTAAAAATAAACCATATGATTCGAGCGGTACTTTTTGATATGGATGGAGTGTTGGTCGATTCCGAGCGCCTGATTTGCCTTGCAGCAATTCAAATGTTTGATGAATTAGGCCTTGTTGTTCAACCTGATGACTTTCTGCCTTTTGTGGGATCTGGTGAAGATCGTTATTTGAGCGGAGTAGCCGAGAAATATGGCACGCAATTAGACATTAAGCAAGCGAAACAACGTACATATGCTATCTACGGAGAACTGGTACATGGTCAGTTAGAACCACTTCCCGGCGTTCATGAGTTCATTGGGAAATGCAAGGCTAAAGGGATGAAAATGGCGATTGCGACCAGTGCCGACTTAGTGAAAATGGAAACTAACCTGCGCGAAATTGGGTTACCCGCCGAAACATTTGATGCCACAGTGAATGGTTTGCAAGTGGTACATAAAAAACCGTCGCCTGAAATTTATCTCACCGCTGCCGCAAAATTAAATATGGAACCGCAATATTGCCTTGTAGTAGAAGACGCCATTAATGGAGTACAAGCTGCTAAAGCTGCCGGCATGTATTGCCTGGCGTTGACAACGAGCTTTGACGCCGCACAGTTGAAGCAAGCCGATGCTATTTGTAAAGATTTATCAGAAGTACCAGAAAATATTTTGAGTATCAACGAAAAGAACTAATTGATTTAAAAGTTAAAAAGCAATAGCCCCAAACTTAAAAACTAGTAAATACATCTAAACTTTAACGTTTTTCCGAGAAAACAAAATATTTAGCCAGGCGTAAAAAATAACTGAAGCAACCAATAAGTCGAAATCATTACCTTTATTTATATGAAAATCAATTTTTCCTATTTCATCATTTTTATTTTTGTATTCATGAGTACAAGTTGTCAAGAAAATGCCTTTCAAGGCAAAGATTGTTCTGTGTCTTTTAATCAAGTGACGTTCACAAAAGCATTGAACAACAGCGATTCTCTCACATCGGTGTCCGATAGTTGTTTAAAAATGCAAAGCGGAGCAAAGTGTGATTACTTCAATAACCCCGATGGCAAATCGAAAGTATCCAATGCTCCTCTCCTCTTAACGGAGGTAAACAATCAAAAACCGTTCACCATTGTGGCAAAAGTAACACCGCAATTTTCTGAGACCTATGATGCGGGAGCTCTTTACATATATGAAAATAGCGATCGTTGGCAGAAATTTGCCTTTGAGATGGATGAAAGAGGAAATACACGTATCGTCACCGTTCGTACGCTTGACACATCAGACGATAACAATCATGAAATCATTCGCCAACCCAGTGTGTATATGAAAATATCTTCTGACATCCAGATGATTGGATTTTATTATTCGTTGGATGGCGAAACATGGTATTTAGCCCGCCTTTATAAAAACGAATTTCCACAAGCCTTTTGGTTTGGTGTCAGCTCCCAATCTCCACATGGGAACGGAATTCTCACCAGTTTCGAAGAACTTTCCATAACAGATGTAGCCATACAAAACTTCCGGATGGGAATATAAGATGAAATCATAAACCACATAGACGCGGAGGACAACATATTTACTCCTTTGTCTATGTGGTTTATTTACAAAGAAAATTATGGATTCACCACAATTTTTACTATTTTATCACCTGCGCGGATAGCGTCAATAACCTCCAAACCTTCAACTACTTTACCAAATACCGTGTGCTGACGGTCGAGATGTTTCGTGTTGGTACGATTATGGCAAATAAAAAACTGTGAACCACCGGTATTTCTTCCAGCATGGGCCATCGACAAAACACCCCGATCGTGATACTGGTTGTTGCCTTGTGTTTCGCAATCGATTTTGTAACCTGGGCCACCTGTCCCATCGCCCCTGGGGCATCCGCCCTGAATCACAAAATCCGGAATAACACGGTGAAACGTTAATCCATCATAAAAACCGGAAGTCGCTAACTTGATAAAATTAGCTACGGTATTGGGTGCATCTTCTTCGAAGAACTCAACTTTCATCACTCCTTTTCCTGTCTGTATTTCTGCTGTTTTCATATCATTTATTGGTTTCTAATATATTGTTTGACATGGATTTGTAGTAATTTCCACTGAATCACTACGTGTACTTCCCATCTATCGATCTTTGATTTCCTGTACAATGGCATCAATCACTGCAACTGTGGTAATATTGACAATATCACGCACGGAACTTTCAATATCAGTGAAATGGATTGGTTTATTCAAACCCATTTGAAGTGGGCCGATGGTTTCGCCTACACCCAGTTCCTGCAATAATTTCTGGGCTGTATTGGCTGAACTCAAGTTTGGGAATATCAACGTATTCACATCTTTTCCATACAATTTATTGAAAGGATATTTCCGGTCTCTTAGGTGTTTATCCAGTGCAAAATTCACCTGCATTTCTCCATCAATAGGCAAATCAGGATATTGCTCCTGCATGATTCGTACCACTTCGTGCACACTGGCAGGACTACCTTCTGTATCAGCGCCAAAACTGGAATAAGAAAGCATCGCTATGACCGGATCTTTAGCAAAAAATCGCACGGTTTCGGCTGCCAACCGGGCAACATCTATCAGCACCTCTGTTGAAGGATGCCGGTTGATCAGGGTATCTGCCAAAAAGAATGTACCTTTCTTGCCAGTCAGTATATGCATGGCCCCGAAATATTGATACCCTTGACGAATACCTATCACTTCTTTAGCGACCTTAATGGTATTGGAATATTTGGTATATACGCCTGTGATGAAAGCATCGGCATCTCCGGTCTCTACCATCATCATACCGAAATAGTTGCGTTCGAACATTTTATCTTTGGCCTCGTCATAAGTCGCACCTTCACGGGCACGTTTTTCGGCAAGAATACGAGCATAACGATCGCGCCGTTCTTCTTCCCGGTCGTGCCGAAGATTAACGATTTCTATGCCGGAAATATCTAATTGCAGGGATTTCGCCAGTTTTTCTATCCTTTCATCATTGCCCAGTAAAATGGGAATACAAATACCTTCTGTTTTGGCTGTTACAGCAGCCTTCAACATGTTCTCGTGACTTCCTTCTGCAAATACCACACGTTTTGGATTCTGTTTTGCCATCTCGGTAAATTGGCGTACCAACTTATTATCATAGCCCATCAAATCCCTTAATTTCAACCTATAAGCATCCCAATCATCAATAGGTCTTTTGGCGACACCTGAATCCATAGCTGCTTTAGCCACAGCAGGAGCCACTTCGGTAAGCAAACGTGGATCGAGAGGCTTTGGAATAAGGTATTCACGACCGAATGATAAGCGCTTGATTCCGTAAGCTGCATTCACAACATCCGGAACAGTTTGCTTGGCCAGAGTTGCTATGGCTTTAACGGCCGCTACCTTCATCTCTTCATTGATTTTGCTTGCGCGAACATCTAATGCACCTCTGAAAATGTAAGGAAATCCCAATACATTGTTGATCTGATTGGCATAATCCGATCGGCCGGTGGCAAAAATCAAATCAAGGCGGGATTCTTTAGCATCGGCATAAGAGATTTCAGGATTAGGATTCGCCAGGGCAAATACAATGGGATTATCATTCATGGTACGAACCATATCTTTGGTGAGCACATCGGCAACAGAAAGACCGACAAATACATCAGCCCCGACTATAGCTTCGGCCAACGTTTTAATCTTTCTATCGGTAGCAAAGAATTTTTTGGATTCGTTCAAATCGGTACGAGATGTAGCAATAACACCCTTGCTATCACACATCACTATATTTTCCTTGTTTGCGCCCAACCTGATATATAGCTTGGTGCATGAATTGGCTGATGCGCCTGCCCCATTCACTACAATATTGACATCCTCAATCTTCTTACCAGCTATTTCGAGCGCATTGATAAGACCGGCTGCCGAAATAATAGCCGTTCCGTGTTGATCGTCGTGCATCACCGGAATATCCAGTTCTTCTTTCAGACGGGTTTCTATTTCAAAACACTCGGGAGCCTTGATGTCTTCCAAATTAATTCCTCCAAAAGTCGGGGCAATGCCTTTGACGATTTGAATGAATTTTTCCGGATCTTTTTCGTCGATTTCAATATCGAACACATCAATTCCTGCAAAAATTTTAAACAACAGGCCTTTACCTTCCATGACAGGTTTTCCAGATAAAGCACCGATATCGCCCAATCCAAGTACTGCTGTTCCATTAGAAATAACAGCAACTAAATTTCCCTTGGTCGTATAATCATAAGCTGTTTCCGGATTTTTCTCTATTTCGAGACATGGTTCGGCCACTCCGGGTGAATACGCTAATGACAGATCGCGTTGGGTACTGTATGGTTTGGTGGGTATTACTTCTATTTTTCCGGGCTTACCTTCAGCATGATATTGTAAGGCTGCCTCTTTGAGATTTGTGGACATATTAATGTAGAATTTATATGAAAACAAAGGTAAGTGAAAATAGGACATCGTATCATCACTTCGGATAAAAAACAAATTATACAAATTTTTGTTATTCCTCCCATTGTCGTAATTCCAGTACTGCCATCCATCCATCCCGTTCTGCCTGCAATACATTATTGGCTGCATCGTAATAAATAGACAATTCCATGATATATTCAATCAGGGATAATTGTCCCATATCGAGGGCTTTTTTCAATAATTCAATATTACTTGTTGTCTGCAAGGCTTGGCGATAATCGGCTGTCATGGTTTGCAGACTGAACGCTTTTGCGTATTGTGTTTTCAACGAATTATAAAATTGCAACCGGGCGTCTGTTTCCATATTTTGCCATGCAGCCGTTTGTGCTTTTGCCTGTTTTATGGTATTTTTATTCTCCCACAGAGGAATGCTAACCCCAACAGTCACTCCCTGCAGCATCGTTCCAAGAATGCTTTCACTCATATAACCCGCAGACAGTTTCGGAAGACTCATTGCCCGATTCAGTTTCTCCTGTCGTTGGCTTACTTCTATTTCCTGAGTCAATGCTTGCAAATTGGGATTGTGCTGCCGGGCTTGTTCATACCATTGCTCAAAATCCTGCGGAATCGCATATATCGGGTACGAGATGTCATCGAAGACAATCGGTTGTCCTCCATTCAATCGTTGCAATTCTGACAACAGGGCAGTACGTTCAATATCGTTAGTTTCGGCAGCTTTACGGGCATTCAACAGGTTTAGTTGCGCCTTGTTACGTTCGAGAATATCGGCATCTCCACGTGCAAAACGTTCCTGATAAGCTGTAGCAATGCTTTTAGCATGTTGCAAGCGTTTGTCCAATTCGATTTTCAATGCGTTATAATACACCAGATGGACACACAATCCGCCAGCTTGTAACAATAACTCTTTCCGTGAACGGATATATTCATAGTCCACGATGAGATCACGTCCCTCAGCTACTTTCGATTGATGCACATAGGCTGTCGGAAAGTCAAATGACTGCGTTACACTAAAATCCGTACGATTGCCTGTTGAAGCAGGACTTCCCCAAAGATAATCAAATCCTACTTCAGGGTTTGCCAGGTAAATACCGGTACGATTACTCAATTTCTGTGCTTCTGCTTGTTGTTTGAATGCCTGCAAGGTGGTATTATTGGCTTCGATGAGGCGAAGAACATCATCCATGGTAGTAATTTGGGTAGCGGGTGGCGCATCTATCTTCAATAAAT
>JAVBMZ010000067.1:0-20017 GCA_031551935.1 Bacteroidales bacterium | reverse complement strand
ATGGTTTTTTAAATATTTTTGATTTTCGATTTTCAATTGACAAGTGTTATGTTGCTCAATGTTTTCAGAAACATCCTAACAGTGGCATGTCTTTTTTACTATCAATGACAAAGCTAATCAAAAAATATCGACCAAACTTACAAGATTAATTAACTGAACTAAATATGATTATACATTAAATCGAAAATGCATAATGTCACCGTCTTGTACTACATATTCCTTGCCTTCTACGGCAATTTTTCCAGCTTCGCGACAAGCAGCTTCCGAAGCATAATGAACATAATCGTCATATTTAATCACTTCTGCACGGATAAAACCTTTTTCAAAATCGGTATGAATAATTCCAGCAGCTTGTGGTGCTTTAGTTCCTTTACGATAAGTCCATGCACGGGTTTCGTCCTTTCCCGTAGTAAAATAAGTTTCCAGTTCTAACAAGGAATAAGCGGCCTTGATGAGGCGCGATACTCCCGATTCTTCCAATCCCAATTCTTCGAGAAACATTTGCCGTTCTTCGTAAGTTTCGAATTCAGCAATGTCGGCTTCAGTTTTGGCAGCGACAATTAACAATCCTGCATCTTCATCCTTAATCGCTTCTGCAACAGCTTCTACGTATTTATTTCCTGCCTTAGCCGATACTTCATCTACATTGCACACGTACAATACTGGTTTATCAGTTAGGAGAAAAAAATCACGCGCCATCTTACGGTCGTCTTTATTGTCCAACTGTACTGTACGCGCTGATTTACCCTGTTGCAACACATCACGGTACTGTACTAGTATCTCATACATACGTTTAGCTGCTTTATCTCCTCCCGTTTGTGCCTGTTTCTGCACCTTTCCGATACGTGCTTCAACCGTTTCGAGGTCTTTGATTTGCAGTTCCATATCGATAATCTGCTTGTCGCGGACAGGGTTTATATTTCCATCAACATGAGTCACATTATCATCATCAAAACAGCGTAATACATGCACAATAGCATCTGTTTCGCGGATATTGGCTAAAAATTTGTTACCCAATCCTTCTCCTTTGCTAGCTCCTTTTACTAACCCTGCAATATCAACAATTTCTACCGTTGTTGGAATAACTCTTGGAGGATTATCTATTTCTGCCAGCTTTGTTAAGCGATCGTCCGGAACGGTGATAACGCCAACATTAGGCTCAATGGTACAAAAAGGAAAATTTGCTGCTTGTGCCTTAGCATTGGATAAACAATTAAAAAGAGTAGACTTACCTACGTTAGGAAGTCCTACAATACCGCATTGAAGTGCCATTCAGATTTTTAATGAGAATTAAAAAGGTAAAGGTATCGTTTTTTATTGGATCAGTAAGATATCCTTCTTACAAAATGATTGATCTTCACAAAATCCAAGGTATCCAGCCCTTAATAAACCACGTATTCTGACAAGTTGTATACCTTCCGATAAATTTTTTTCTTGATGTGTTCAAATTCTTCGGGGCCAATCGGTTCTGGAAAACTCATCAGCATCATTGCCACCCATTCTTTTTCATTGTCATAAGGAGGTTGGTCATAATGCCTTGGACAAAGACGAAATCCCAGTCGTTTGTAAAAATCGATGCGTTGTTTTGCCACAAGCGTGTGCGGAGGCTCTACTTCAAGTACTACTTTTTTGTGTACTCCGGTTAAAAACTGTTTCATCACTGTCGAGCCAATACCCATGCTTCTAAAATTCCGGTCGACAACAAAATATTCGACATATAGGAAATCATTGAACTCCCAAGTAGTGATCACTCCCGCAACAATTCCATTGCAATATATTCCATAGAATTTGAATGAAGGATCTGAAATAAGTTTTTCTAAATTGGCTAATTTAAGCCGGTTTGATTCGGGAAATACGCGTTCGCATATTTTAAGCGCCCGGAGAAACTCCGGTTCATCTATATCGAGTTTTTTATATGAAATCACAAAATGTTTTTTAAGAATAAATAAAATATAAACATCTAATCGCAGCTATATGTTTATATGGAATGTAACGAGTTATACGAAATCACACCTTAATGTGTTTCATTTGTTACAGAAATTATAAAAAATATGCAATGGGGAAAGTGTAGTAGAAAGGGCACATTAGAACAACCCCCATTGCCAATGGGGGCTATATATGATCGCTGTTTCTTCGAAATCGGAATTCATAAATGAACGAAAACTAATGTATAATATTAACCATTAACAACTTAAGTTTAAGATAAGTTGTTTTTTCAGGCTGCCAAATTAATAAGATTTTAAAATAATCTTTAGAGAATAAAAAAATATTTTGTGCCTATGAGTACTAATACAATTTTTGTGCCGTGATCACGAAATCTTTATTTGTAACCGATAATAACATTTCAAAAGTCGAACACACATTATGCATATAATGCGCTAATATTTAAAAATATGTTGTATTTTTGTGTTTATTTTTGTCTGTAATACCTTTTTAATTACTTTTGCTTTTTGAAAATTGAATGAAAATGTCTACAAGAATCAGCGTTTTAACTGTTGTCTTGTCATTGCTTTGCTGTCTTTCTGTGGAAGGTCAGTACCGACGATATAAGATGTATGAAATACATGTGGGCATTGGCGCTGCCAATGTTGTAGGTGATCTGGGGGGGGCTGCTGTTCGAGACCATTGGGACGGTTTGAAAGATATTCAGTTTTCCCAGACACGTCCTTTGCTCTATGTTGGGGGACGAACGGATATCAATGAGCAATTTTCTGGTAAGGCCAATATATTTGCCGGAATAGCTGCTGGAAAAGATGCTGGTTCCGTCAATGATGTAAGAGATTATAGTTATACGGCTTGGATGTTTGAAGTTTCAGGCCAAATAGAATGGAATTTCTGGCGTCCTGATTTTTGTATCGGAACCCTTTTGTCACAAAGAAGGGGGCGTATGGGTTCCCGGATGATGAGCAGATTTTATGTATTTACCGGTGTCGGTGCGGTATGTGCTTTACCGGATCTTGATACTCATGGTCGCACTTTACGATCGGGTGAATACACCAAGGATACTGCTATTGGATTGGTGATACCTTACGGATTAGGCCTGCGTTCAGATATTAATCCATTTTGGGCTGTAGGTTTTGAAATTGGCCGTAGGTATTGCACCTCTGATTATCTTGACGGTTTGTCAACCAACTGGTCAAAGGCTAATGATACTTATTATTTTACCACCTTACATGCCATCTATAAGATACAATTTGCGGGAGGTAGAAGAATGCCTGTACGTAGAAGGTAGTTGATGGTATATTTTCTGATAGCGGTGGATATTAAACAATAAAACGAAACTATTTACGTTTCGTTTTTTGATTTTCAGGTGTAATTATATAGCCATATAAAAAATTGAATTTTAATAAGCATACGATCGTTTGGTGTATGGTACTATTTGTGGGGTCCTTTCCTGCGAAATGTCAAATGTTTCAGCCTAATACAGATGCAGGGATATTTGGTGGTTTATCGTACTATTTGGGCGATATTAATCCCCGTATGCAATTTTATCGTCCGTCAATATCGGCTGGTGTGCTTTTAAAGCATAATTTTACCGCGCATCATTGTTTGCGGGCCAATTTGTTTTATGGAACACTTAAAGGGAGTGATGCTGATTTTGATAATGACTACCAACAAATGAGGGGGCAGACATTTGAAACATCTGTTGTAGATTGTCATGTTGGATATGAGTTTAATTTTTTACCGTTTATTACCAATCGGTGGAAAACTACGCATACGCCTTATATCTTTGCTGGAATAGGGTATTCGTTTATTGTGTCGTCTACTGTTGATGATTTGGAAGGTCATGTAACTATTCCTTTTGGTATTGGATATAAATATCATATTAATGAAATAATCGGAATAGGGTGTGAGTGGGGAATGCGTAAGACGTTTACTGATAAATTGGATGGTGTGTTGAACCCTGGGCCAGATGGTTCATATTCTTCTACGCATAATAATGATTGGTATTCATTTGCTGGAGTGTTTGTTACGTTTCGAATATTTGAAAAACGTATACCATGTCCCGCATATGGAGAATAATAATTGATAGATGACATACAAAGATAAGATAGACATCCATAAATTACCTCGGCATGTGGCTATTATCATGGACGGAAATGGTCGATGGGCCAAGAAAAAAGGCAATCAACGCATTTTCGGACACAAGAATGGGGTCATTGCTGTTCGGGAAACTGTAGAAGCCGCCGCCGAACTGGGTCTCGGTTTTTTGACATTGTATGCTTTTTCTACAGAGAATTGGAGCCGTCCTAAAATGGAGATCGATGCTTTAATGTCATTATTGGTATCTTCTTTGCATAACGAAACACCAACTTTGTTAGATAATAACATTAGCCTTACCGCTATTGGTGATATTGATAGTCTGTCTGCTGACGTAGCGAAACAACTAAAAAATACCATTGAAAAAACAGCCCATAATACAAGATTAAAATTGATCCTCGCGTTAAATTATAGTGGACGTTGGGAAATACTTCGTGCTGTTAATCAAATCAAACAAGAAGTAACATCGGGAAAACTGAATATGGATATTACCGATAGTATTTTTTCTTCTTATTTGAGTACTAAGGACATTCCTGATCCGGAATTATTAATTCGTACAAGTGGCGAATATCGCATCAGTAATTTTTTACTGTGGCAGGTAGCATATTCCGAACTATATTTTACACCGACGTTATGGCCCGATTTTAGAAAAGAAAATTTTTATGAAGCTATTGTAGATTATCAAAAAAGGGAACGCCGGTTCGGCAAAACAAGCGAGCAATTAAACCATTATGAACCAACAGAAAACCAGTAATATGTTGCAAAAAGTAACATTTTGTTTCATTTCTTTATTATACCTCTTTTTTTGTAATATTTTCGCTCAGGAGCCTAATAATTATTCCAATTTGCCTGTAATGGATTATTCCAATAGCCAGGAATATATTATTGGCGGAGTTAAAGTTACAGGTGTAAAATTTTTAGATGCTAATGTATTGGCTAGCATGTCAGGCTTGGAGGTAGGACGTAAAATTACTATCCCGGGAGATGAAGTTACTAAAGTCGTCGATAAGTTTTGGGACCAAGGTTTATTCTCTGATGTAAAAGTTATTGCAGAAAAAATTGAAGGGAATGTGGTATACCTTGAAATTATACTTCGCGAGCGTCCCCGTTTATCAAAACTAACTATTGAAGGTGTACGAAAAGGCGAAATAAAAGATTTGACTGAAAAAATAAATGTCAGATCTGGAAGTCAAATAACTGAAAATGTGCTCAACAACATCAAGACTATTATTACCAAACATTATCGTGAAAAAGGTTATTATAATGTGTCTACTGAATTTATACAAAAAAACGATACAACAGCTGTCAATAGAGTGTCGCTTAGGGTTATTATCAACAAACACAATAAGGTAAAAATTGCTGAAATAGACTTCGTCGGAAACAAGGAAGTTAAAGATAGACGGCTTCGTAGATCCATGAAAAAAACCAAACAGCTAAAATATAATTGGAATATTTTCAAAGGCAAGAAATATATAGAAAGCAATTGGAAAGAGGATCGTACGAAATTGGCAGAATTTTATAGCAAAAAGGGATATCGTGATTTCAAGATCATCAACGACTCTATTACTTTCGTGAAAGATAATCGGGTCATTTTACATATCCGCATCAACGAAGGGCATAAATATTATTTTCGGAATATCACTTGGGTGGGTAATACAAAATACCCTACTGAAGTATTGCAGAATGCATTACGCTATGAGAAAGGGAACATATACGATCAAGTCGGTTTGCAAAATCGATTAAATATTGATGAAGATGCTGTGGGATCGCTGTATACTAACAATGGTTATTTGTTTTCAAGTATTATGCCAGTGGAATTACGTATTGAAAATGATTCGGTGGATATAGAAATGCGTATTTATGAAGGAGAACAGGCAACTATTGATCGTGTGATGATTCAAGGGAATAATAAAACCAATGAACATGTTGTGCGTCGTGAACTACGTGTTCGTCCTGGCGATCTGTTTAGCAAGGAATTAATAATGAGAGATATAAGGGAGTTGGCTACGATGGGACATTTTAATCCTGAAAAATTACAGCCAGATGTTCATCCCAAGCCACAAAATGCGACGGTGGATATCACTTATAAATTGGAGGAAAAAGCTAATGACCAACTAGAACTTTCAGCAGGTTATGGCGGCGGAATGTTTATCGGCCGTGTGGGAGTGCGGTTCAATAATTTTGCGGCTAGCCGCATGTTTGATCCGAAAGCTTGGCGCCCAGTTCCTTCGGGAGATGGTCAAACGTTAGGACTATCCCTTCAATCTAATGGAAGATATTATCAATCGTATAATATTACTTTTGTTGAACCTTGGTTGGGTGGCAAAAGAAGAAATGCTTTATCAGTATCCTTATATACTTCGAAAATGACCAATAGATCATACTATTGGGATACATCGGGATCAGATCAATATTATAAGGCTTCGGGGGTAACTGTGGGATTGGGCAGGATGCTAAAGTGGCCGGATGATTATTTTTCATTGTCTACTGATGTATCTTATATGAGGTATAGGGTCAAGGATTGGGATGGTAGGGGATATTATAGTTTGCCTTTCAGGAATGGCTCTTCTAACAACATTAATTTTGGGATTACTTTGGCACGTAATACGCAAGACCAACCTATATATCCGCGTTCCGGTTCCAATTTCTCATTGGGGTTGACTATTACTCCTCCTTGGTCATTGTTCAATGACCTTAATTACAAAACAGCATCTATATCAGAACGATACAGATGGATTGAATACCATAAATGGAAATTCAATGCTTCATGGTTCCTCAATCCTATTGACAAACTTGTTTTTGCCATGAATTATCAGTTTGGCTATTTAGGATATTTTAATAAAGATGTTGGTTTTTCTCCTTATGAAGGATTTGATATGGGAGGATCCGGTATGCAATCTTATCAAATGTATGGCATAGAAATTGTTTCATTAAGAGGGTATACCGATGGTGCTTTGACCCCACGAAGACAAACCGGAAATACGTATTATAATAAGGCGAATATATATACCAAAGCCAATGTTGAAATACGTTACCCGGTGATCATGCAGCCAGCATCGACTATATATTTGTTGATATTTGCCGAAGCCGGTAACGCATGGTATGAATTTAAAGATTATAACCCGTTTGACTTAAAACGGACAGCAGGATTTGGTGTCAGAGCCTTTTTGCCGATGTTCGGGATGTTGGGAGTTGATTGGGGATATGGCTTTGACTCAGTTCCGGGAGGCGGAAGGAGAGGAGAAATCCAATTTGTTCTCGGACAACAATTTTAAATGAGATTTTTAAAAAAATTAAAATTTCTGTTAATTAATAAATTCAAAATAAAATGTCCATAACAAGAAATTTTTATCTATACCATTAATTTAGTGGGCATTTCAAGAGATAACAAAAATTAAAAAATAAACACATGAAAAAAGTAATGATTCTTTTTGCGGCGTTGGCCTTCTTATGGGTTATGCCTGCAGCAGCGCAGAAGTTTGCTTTTGTGGATACAGAATATATATTGAATAATATTCCCGCGTATAAGTCCGCTCAAGGTCAAATTGAAAAATTATCATCAGATTGGCAAAAAGAGATAGAAGAACAATATGCGGAAATTGAAAAAATGTATAAAAACTATCAGGCGGAAAAAGTAATGCTTTCGGAAGATATGCGGAAAAAACGCGAAGACGAAATCATTAAAAAAGAGCAAACTGTCAGAGAGTTACAACAGAAATATTTTGGTGCTGATGGCGAGCTGGTCAAAAAACAGCAAGAATTGGTGAAACCAATACAAGACGATGTTTATAAGGCGGTTAAAGAAATAGCTGTTGAAGGTGGATATGCTGCCATTTTTGATACTGCTTCAGATGCAAGTGTCTTGTATGCTAACCCAAAACAGGATAAAAGTGACGAAATTCTTGAAAAGTTAGGATATAAAAATTAATTATCTATTTTTGCGCTTGAAAAATTAATCAATGATAAAAAAATGAAGACCTTACTTAAATTTGTATTTGTAATCGCCTTGATTGTTTGTTGTAACAATATCTTTGCTCAAAAGCCGCTCAAATTGGCATATGTTGATATGCAAGCATTGGTCGCTTCAATGCCGGCATATGATTCGGCAATGGTAAAGATGCAGAAAGTCCAGAAAGAATTACAAGATGAGATGGAATTGTTGAATGTTGAACGGAATAAAAAATATGAAGATTACACGACGAATAGTAAAAATTGGACTGACTTGGTTCGTCAATCGAGGGAACAAGAAATCATGACCATGAATCAGAAAATTCAAACGTTCCAGGAATCAGCAATGGAAAGTCTTCAACAAGAGGAAGCGAAATTGATGCAACCATTATTAGATAGGGCTAATAAAGCGATTGATGCCGTGGCGAAAGCAAACGATATCACTTATGTATTAAATTCTCAAGCAATTTTGGCCAAATCAATGGATTCACTTGATCTTTTGCCTTTGGTACAGCAACATATGGGTATTAAAAAATAGTAAATTTTTAATACTATAAAAAAAGACACGGGCCACGCGGTTCGTGTCTTTTTTGTTTTATGGGCACCTGTTGAGGTGTGCTATTCTTAATGAAAAAACCATACAAATTCGTATCATATAATTTTATATGAAAAAGTCATACTAAATTATATGATACAAAAAGTACCACATCATCAATCAAAAAATGATGCGACAAAACGCTACCTCAATTTCTTGACACCCAACAGATTTTAACCTTACCTTGGCATGTATATCTTTTTGATATATTTGAACTTGTTAATCTTATTGATTCACATACACTATAACGTTATGAACGTTTTAAACGGTGTAGCGTTTTTTTTCTATTTTTGTGAAAATTGAAACCATTCTTACATGATTGATATTATTCCTGCCATCGATTTGATTGATGGTAAATGTGTCCGTTTAACACAGGGTGATTATAACCAAAAGACGATTTACGAAGAAGATCCTTTAAATGTGGCTAAAAACTTCGAGGATGCAGGTATACGTCGATTACATCTGGTTGATCTTGATGGTGCCAAGGCACAACACATTGTCAACTATAAGGTGTTACATCGCATTGCAACCAATACTTCATTAATCATTGATTTTGGCGGTGGCTTAAAAACAAACGACGATTTACATATTGCTTTCGAGAATGGCGCATCTATGATTACAGGTGGTAGTATCGCTGTTAAATCACCTGATATATTTACAGAATGGCTGACCACCTATGGGCCCGGAAAAATTATCCTTGGCGCTGATGTGAAAAATGGAATGATTGCTATTAGTGGATGGACGGAAACAGCCTCTCTTGAACTTGTTCCTTTTATCAGGAAATATCACGATCAAGGAATTACGCAAGTAATATGTACGGATATTAGTCGCGATGGAATGATGCAAGGTCCTGCCATTAGTCTTTATCAAGATTTATTACAACACTTTTCCGGATTATATTTAGTCGCCAGTGGCGGGGTCAGTTGTATGGACGATATCATTGCATTGGAAAAAGCTGGTGTTC
The DNA here is from genome assembly GCA_031551935.1 of Bacteroidales bacterium. Classification (GTDB taxonomy): domain Bacteria; phylum Bacteroidota; class Bacteroidia; order Bacteroidales; family UBA4181; genus JAIRLS01. The sequence continues at coordinate 10,469 of JAVBMZ010000067.1, read as the reverse complement.
CTGCTGTTATCACTGGAAAAGCCATCTATGAAAAGAAGATTCAACTAAAGGATTTATCTCGTTTGTTACTATAAGTCAAGAAACGATTGCAACGGTTCCTATGTCCTATTTATCCTATCGTGAAAAATCGGATATTCATCGGGAGTTAACTTATTTTTATAGAATTGGTATCTTATATTGTTCATTGTAACGATATCTTTGCTTTCAATTATTTAAAAACAATTTAACATTTCGTAAAATGAAACCATATGGAATAAAAAACAGATCCATTATTGTAGGACTGTTGGTTATAGTTGCAGGTGTCCTGTTATATTTGTTCAATACAGGAATTTTGCCTTTAACGTACAAGCACATTGTCTTTTCGTGGCAAATGTTATTGGTTGCTATTGGGTTTTCTTTCCTTTTCTCCCGTCATAAATGGTTTACAGGGGTAATACTGATATTGGTAGGTGGGTTTTTCCTGTTGCCAAAATTGGATATTGAAGGATTAGAACTTGTTACTCAAAACGGTTGGGCCATCATCCTGGTTATAGTGGGTATTTGCATTCTTTTGAAGGCGGCTTTTCATCGTCCATTTTACAAAAATCCACCATTTGGCCATCATCAAGAACATGATGAAAAATATCAGCGAAAAATGGGTAAACATGAAGAGAAGAATTTTCGCAAACGGGAAAAACGTTATAACGAATCGGGGTATATTGACCGTAACTGTGTATTCGGAGGCACTAATGAAAAAATTGACTGTATTAATTTTAAAGGCGGTGAAATCAATTGCGTATTTGGCGGCATAGAATTAGATTTAACCGACTCGCAATTGGCTGAGGGTGTCAATTATTTGGAAGTTAACTCGGTTTTTGGAGGAATTGTACTTTATGTTCCCATTGATTGGAATATTGAAATACGGCAAAGTCAAGTATTTGGAAATTTTGTAGATAATCGTCCGAGGACAAGTTTTGAAATAAACGAGAATAGAACATTGATCCTTAATGTTAGTTCTGTGTTTGGTGGAGGTGAGATTAAGTGTAAAACAGAATAACATGATGACCCGCCAAACCAAATATATTTGTTTCGATTCTCATCCATGTAAGGCGTGTTGGAAATGTATCGAAAATTGTCCTAATGGAGTTATTGGTCAAGTGGTTTTTCTGTGGCATAAACACGCGACCATTGATTTTACGGATGGTTGCACAGGATGTGCAAAATGTGTAAAAGTCTGTCCTGTGGGCGCTTTTACTTTTATTTCTAAAAGAAAATGAATAGTAACCATCCCATAATTCGAAATTACCATTCACGAATGCTTTATGTTGGTATTTGGGCGCTGATTACAGGAGCCCAAACATTAGCTGTGACATTGACTACTGGGCTACCACTGGGTTATGCATTGATTGATGCGTTGGTGTTCAATATTATTCTTGCTTGCTGTGTGATTCCATTATGGTACCCTATCTCTTATAATAGATGGAAAGATCAACAATGGCATTTAAATTTGAATATGCATGGGGTATTGGTGGTACTATTGCTTTCTTTTTGGTTAGGAGTAGGATATTTACTAATGCATTTTTTGTTAGGCTGGAATGAGGCTTACATTGATTTCCTGAAGGTATCCATTTTATGGAAAATCATTGAAGGATTATTATTTTATATTGTAGTTGTTTTGGTTTATTACCTTTATATATATGTCGAGAGACTGAATGAAAAAGCGAATAACGAAATCCATCTGACGAAATTGTTGAAAGACAGCGAATTGAACTTGTTGAAATCACAAATTAATCCGCATTTTCTTTTCAATAGCCTCAATTCAGTCAATGCGCTTATCATTAAAGCACCTGAACAAGCACAGGAAATGTTGGTTTCTCTATCTGATTATTTGCGTTATACTGTTTTGGCAACTCGACAGGAAAATGCCAACTTACAGGAAGAAATTGAAAATATTGAACGATATTTATCCATTGAAAAATTGCGGTTTGGCGATAAATTAGATTATACATTTGATATTGCCCCGGATTGCTTATCCGTAAAAATTCCGTCTATGTTGTTGCAACCATTGTTTGAAAATGCCATCAAGCATGGTGTGTATGAAAGTACGGAAACCGTTTGTATTGCGGCAAAAATTCACCAATCCAATGATGATGTATCTATAGAGATAAGCAACGATTTCGATCCTGAAAACCTAAGCCAAAGGAAAGGATCAGGGACGGGATTGAAAAATATTCGGGAACGTCTGCGTTTATCCTATGGGACAGCTGCTTCTTTGCAAACAAGGATTCACGAAGGAAAATATACAGCGATATTAAATATACCTATGATAATGAATCATTAAATATGATTTCGGAACAATGGAACAGAACCATAATAGTACCATGAAAGCCATTACAGTGGCGATTGTTGATGACGAAACGCCTGCACGGGATATCGTCAAGCATTACCTACAGGATTATTCTGAGATACAAATTATTGGGGAAGCCGCTAATGGTTTTGATGCGATGAAAATCATCCGCGAACAAAGTCCTCAGCTGATTTTTTTAGATGTTCAAATGCCTAAATTAACAGGGTTTGAAATGTTAGAATTGATAGACAACCCACCGGAAATTATTTTTGCCACAGCTTATGATCAATTTGCTATTCGTGCGTTTGAATTGAATGCAGTTGATTATCTGCTGAAACCGTATTCCAAACAACGCTTTGATGCAGCATTGCATAAGGCATTAACGAAACTCCGATCAGGAACAACTTCTCCAGTTAATTTGCAAACACTCAAACAAACTGTTGGAGAACAATCCGGTTCTTTAGCCAGAATTGCCGTCAAAAATCGCCAACAGATCTACGTGGTTCCTATACAGGAAGTCGATTATATAGAAGCCAATGGGGATTATGTAACGTTGCATACTGCAAAAGGCGCTTTCTTGAAAGAAAGGACTATGAAATATTTTGAGGAAAATCTTCCTCAACAACAGTTTATCCGGATCCATCGTTCGTACATTGTGAACGTTGGCGAGGTGTCCAAAATAGAACTATACGAAAAAGAGTCTTATCGTATACATCTTAAAAATGGGACTGTCCTGAAAGCCAGTAGTAATGGATATAAAGCGCTGAAAGAAGCTGTGCGGTTGTAAATAGCAAAATTTAACAATTACTGATTACTTTTGTCTGCGGAAAATGTCTTGTGTAAATCCATAACCCAAATTATATACTCATGAAAACAAGAATTCTATCATTAACGATGTTATTTATTTTGACAACCTTCCTCGGTTGGGGATGTACTCAAAAAGTGAAATCCCACATAGGGGAAGTTGTATTTTCGAACGATGACGTAAAAATTACCCAACTGGAAGATAACATGTGGGTGGTTGAAACCTCGGACAACACAACCATGTATATTGTAGAAGGGACAGAACGTGCAGCCCTTATTGATACCGGCACCGAATGTGCTGATTTGGACAAAATCGTGCAAGGAATCACTCAAAAACCTCTTTACGTAATTGTTACACATTATCATGGAGACCATGCCGGTAATGTCAAGTATTTCGACGAAATTTACCTTCATCCTGCCGATACGGTACTTGTTGCAAGAAGCAGGAAGCCTTACGACGGGAAAATCAATTTCATGAACGAAGGCGATATATTCGACCTTGGTGGCGGTCCTAAATTGGAAGTGTTGTATACGCCGGCTCACACTCCTGGTAGTGTTTGCCTTCTCGACCGCAAAGCCGGGATATGTTATTCCGGGGACGCTTTTGGGTCGAATGATGTATGGTTACAGTCGGTGCCAAGTTCACCTATTGCTACCTATGTTAACTCTTGCGACAAAATGTTGGCTGAAATGGATAAAGGCATAGACCGTTTGTATTGTGGACATTATGTATATATCACTAATGGTTGGTTAGATAGGAAATATGTTGAAACCATGAAAGAACTTGCCATCTCCCTCGAAGATGGTTCCGGGTCGGAAAATGCAAAGCCATATGATAACCAGGCATACAAAAATGCCACAAGGGTCCCTTCTGTAGTCTCTAAAGATGGCGTCAATATTGTATTCTTTCCCGAATATTTGAAATAATCGAAAAAATTATCCGTTTTTAACGGAATCAATCTACCGGCTATATTTCGGAACCCACTTTTTAGTGTGTTACCGATACTATAGCCGGTTTTTTAGTCATCATTCAATTTCTAAAAGACTAATAACATGGTTTTTAGAAAATCTAAAAAGCAAAAAAGTCCCTTGTGGGGTGAGTTCAAAAATGAAAGTTTAAACTTTGATTTGGTAGAACATTATTTTAGAAACAGGGATAAATCTACCGCATTTCAGGTACTGCATGATAAAACAATGAATGATATAGATTTTTATGAACTATTTGCATTTGCGGACAGGACTCATTCAAAAATCGGGCAACAATACTTGTTTTATCGGTTACTCACCATAGATGCAGAAAAAACTTTAATGAACAGGAAGCAATAATTGACTATTTCTATAAAAACGAAAAAGAAAAAATAAAAGCACAAACCCTACTATTAAAATTGGATCGAAGAAAAGCTTACTACCTGTCTAATCTGATTTTTGACACTTATATACAACCGCCAAAATGGTTTTGGATGATTAAACTCCTTTCCTTCTTGCCGGTTATGGCGCTAATATTAACATTGTTTGTGGCCAACCAATTCTTCCTTTTATTATTGGCATCTTTCATGATGAATATTGTCATTCATTTTTGGAATAAAAAGAACATTTATGTTTATATCGATTCGTTTTCGCAATTACGGTTGTTGTTGAAAATTGTTCAAGAATTAGTTAAGTTAAATCTTACAATCCCATCTGATACAGTGATTTCTTCATTCAAATCAATCGAAAAACATAAAAAAGCCATTGCTGTTTTTCGGTTTGAACAAAGAAGTAATGCCGACCTAATATCATTGGTATTAGGTCTGCTTGAAGGTATTAGGATATTCTTTTTAACGGAGCCCTTAATCGCTTTTGGAGTTTTGCGAAATCTGGATAAAAAACGTCAGGACATGCAGGTTTTGTTTGAATACGTCGGAAAAATCGATACTTCTATTTCCATTGGGTCGCTGAGAGAAAGGATGCCATATTATTGTATCCCTTCCATATTGCATGATACAACACTTGATTTTGTGAATGTATATCATCCTTTGATTCCGAACTACATTCCCAATTCATTGAATACAAACCATAAATCTGTTTTAATAACCGGATCGAACATGTCGGGAAAAACGACTTTTATCAGGACAGTTGCGATGAACGTATTGCTGGTGCAAACCATCAATACCTGTTTTGCAGAAAGTTTTACACTTTCGCCCATGCGGTTGTTTTCTGCCATTAGAATCTCCGACGATTTATTGAATGACAAAAGTTATTATTTCGAAGAAGTGTTGACCATTAAGAAGATGATAGCAGAAAGTCGATCTTCTTCTACAAGTCTTTTCCTGTTAGATGAGATCTTCAAAGGCACCAATACGATTGAAAGAATAGCGGCAGGAAAAGCAGTACTTTCATACCTCGGTAATTCTGACAATATCGTGTTTGTTTCTACCCATGATATTGAGTTGACAGAACTGCTTACGGATACTTATGCTTTATACCACTTTACCGAAATAGTTGAAAACGAACAGATAAAATTCGATTATCAATTAAAATCAGGAAACTTAACCACCAAAAATGCGATACGAATACTCGAATTGAATGATTATCCGGATGTAGTGGTTACTGAAGTCCGAAAAATTGCGCAAATATTATCCGGCACAGCTTAATGCGTAACTTATTAATGATAATATGATTTTACTTTGCTAAAATGTAGCAAAGTAAAATCATATGTATTATTAAAGATGTTCTGATTGTCGAAATAATATAAGTACCACATAATTTCACAATCCCTTCAATAGTTATTTCTAATGACGATTTTGGGATTGGTTGATTTGACTGTCCCGGCGAAATCCTCCATACTGGAATTTTTGACTTTGTGCATTATCTTGGGCAAGATCTCCAGTAAAGTAAATACTGGTGTGTAGAGGATGTTCACTTGCGCCGGTATTAAATACTCGAAACAGAATGGATTGAGTGTTTGTTTTTTTATGTTCTGTCATATTCATTCCAGTTTTGGTGATGACTTCATTTCCATTTTCAGCAAGTGCCATAAATTCTTCTATATCCTTGTAAGTTGGAATGGAGAAAGTCATTTTTTCATCGTATTGTGAAAATGCTTCGTTGGCAGCTGCTTCCAGTAATTTTGTTTGTAATTTGGCAAACAAGGCTGCATTGCCGAATATTTCCACGGTCGAGACTTTACCGTTGACACAAAAAGCAAAACCCAGCACATTTTTTTTACCTGTAAATGCAGGTTGTATCGCTTTGATGTATTCGCTGACCATTTCTTTAAGTTTGTCATTTTCGAGTGTTAGTTGAAGGCTGGTTTGCGATTCGGCGCTTTTTACGTCGGATTTTACATTGGCGCTTGCTTTTTCCTGGTATTTTGATACCTCGCTCCATACTTCCTGCTGATTTTTGTTTGAACGAGCCGCTACCTTCTGGTCACGACTGCTCAATTGATTCTTTGATGTCGAAAATGCAGTAGCATTCTCGCTTCCGCGTTGACGCCAACGACTTTGCTCTACACAAAATGAGGTTAAGGGGATATTCTTACTTTTAGGATTCAGTACAATATCTTCACCGATGGTGCGGTCTTGTCGTCCTCCTTTGACAATATCTCCTGCCATGATGAATATGTGATGATCCGACGGATTGTCTACCGACAATTCACCAACATTACCGGTTTCGTGCAGCACAATCATCTTTTTATCCATTGCTTCTTCCAAAGTAATATAGTTGCGCGACACTTGATCCTCTCCCTGAATAAGGAATACCGTAAGGTTCTTATAAGTGTATGCTTGTGGTTGTGGCTTTGGCTGCGCACAAGATTCTCCCATGAATAGGGGTAATAACAATGCAACGCTACTGTACGTTCCAATCATCCTTGACCATTTTTTAAGTTGGTATGTTTCGTTTCTTTCCATTCGGTTTAATTTTTTCATGGCTTTAGGTATTAATGATAGATAATTTGCTTTGTTTTTCAGATCGATATATCTTCCGATACATTGCAAATATATAGGTTGAAAAACTAACTTATCAGCAAGAGTGGGTGAACGGCCGAGGCCAATTGGTGAAACTCAGGGTTGAAATGTTAAAATGGACAAAAGGATGTGTTGTAGCGTTGTATACTACATACAAAAAGGTTGTCAGGATTGACCTGACTGATTATCGAAAATGTTTGTAAACATGATAGGGGTCTCGCCAACATTTCTGACAAAACCTACTCTAAGTATATTTGAAAACGTTGTTTTTCGAAAATTTGTAGAACCTTTATATCGGGAAAATAATAAAATTTAATGATTCTTGAATGTTTTGCCTTAAATAATTATTTTTGTATCTCAATCATTTATATATGAATCTATTAAATTTTATACCATAAAATCCAGTAGAACAAAGTTGTCGCAAGACAATATAATGAATTAGAATCAATTTAGGTACAATATCCGATAATCATAAAAATAATTTCTATGAAAATAACACATTTGATTTTGATTAGCTTGTTACTGTGCACAAGCGGGTATGGGCAGAAGTTAGAGAGGTTTTACAATGGGAAAAAATATGGCTTTCGAGATGCAACAGGTAAAGTAGTAGTACCTGCAAAATATGATTTTGCAGACGATTTTTTTTCCGAAGGTATGGCAAGGGTAAAAATGAATTGGGCTTATTATGCATTTATTGATGAAACAGGAAAAGAAGTTATTCCTGCAAAGTATAGTGCACATCCTTTTTCCGAAGGATTGGCAGCTGTAGGGCGCGATGGTAAATGGGGATTTATTGATAAAACAGGAAAGGAGGTTATTCCATTAACATATTACTCTGTTGGAGATTTTTCGGAAGGTTTGGCTTGGGTGAAAATCGATTCGGATTCAAATTATGGCTATATTAACAAAACAGGAACCATGGTTATTCCTCCAAAATTTAGGGATTTTAATCCTGATAATTTTTCCAATGGTTTTGCAAAAGCATGGCGTAAAGGTAGCTTTTGCATCTTAATTGATACAACAGGAACCGAAATCGTTCCATCGAAATACAATGATGTCGAACGTTTTTCAGACGGCTTGGCTAAGGTGAGGTCAAATAAATATTATGGCTACATTGACCAAGCTTTAAATGTGGTTATTCCACTGAAATATGAGTACTTGGGAAATTTTTCCAATAATTATGCAAGCGTGAAATTGGGCGATGTTTATGGTAGCATTGATAAAACAGGCAAATTTAAGCCATATACCAATGAAGAAATGAAAACTATTTGGGATAATTTTCTGGCATCCAATGTAAAACAAATAGACCAATATAAGTCAAAACTTAAAAAATCGCACATTCCAGAATTTTTTAAAGTAAATCATCCGTATATTCTTATTTATAGTCCTAAAAATAAAGGCAAATCTGAAAGCACGGATTTTGTACTAAAATTCTCGGAAGTGGATTTGAATAAAACAGATGTCAAAGATTTGAAAACCATAATTATTCAATATGATTATCATGAGGGAGGAGCCTTTTATACAGCTACGTATGGCAAAAGAATAAAAGTAGACAGTTATGGGGTGTATCTTATATATTTTGATTTGGAAAAGAATGAAATTATTGGTTATGGTGTTGTGCGTGGTGATAGCTTGCCTGATAAACTGCAAACCGATACTAAGCCTTTTGATGACATAAAGTGGTTTATTGATTTTGGTAGAATCATGAGACGACTTTGATAAATGTTTCAATGCAAAAATAAACCTTAGCGTAGGTTTTATTGGAAAATGTTTGCAAAACGATAGAAACAACGCATGAAGCGCTTAAACAGAATGTTCAATGATGATTGATGCGTATATCGTACTGTGTCAATAATCCCGCAAGACCATACAGTGAGAATTTTGCCTTGCGGATGTCATTTTTTTCTGGATTGATCACATAGTGTATAGCAGAAGTAAAGTCAACCTCTTTACAAATAGTTTGTTGAAACACAGCTTCGGATAAATTGCAGTTGACAAATTTTGATCCGGTCAAGTCAGCTTCTGCGAAATCTGTATTTTTCAATGATGTATTCACAAATGATGTTTTGTGCATTTTCTTCTTCATAAATGAAGTGTAATCGGCAATACAATCTTCGAAACCGACCGAAAAAAGTAAGTCGGCACATTCGCTAAAATTAACCCCCAACAACTTACAACCTTTAAATAATACGTCTTTCATCCGGCAGTCTTTCCATTTCACCATAGACAGGTCACAATGGCTAAAGGTACATTCGATAAATGTTGAGGAAACAAAAACAGATTCAGACAATACGCAGTTGTTGAAATGACATTCTTCAAATTCGCAGGCGACAATTTGCTGGTTGGCATCATGAATTATGTCGAATGTATCTTCGCTATAAAGTTTTAATTCAAACATGGTCAAAAATCAAAATGCCCGGATGTAATTTTGGGGAATCAAATCTTTTCTTCCCGATGCTGCTGCCCATTTTAATGCACAATAAGGCTCATTGAGCAACTGGCGGCCTAAAAATATCAAATCGGCGTGTCGGTTGCCAATGATTTCTTCGGCTAAATGCCGGTCAGTCACTAAACCACCTCCAATAACAGGTAATCCAGTTATTTCTTTAACCACACGGGCCATCTCAATTTGGTATCCTGGAAAAGCATTCATTGGGACATCGACTGCACCACCGCTACTGACATTCACAATGCTAATACCCAAATCCTTTACCTCATTTAACATGACAGCGACATCCGTCGGATGATTGCCGCCAGTGGCGTATTCTGCAGCAGAAACCCTCACAGAGAGCAGCATTTCTTGTGGGATTACTTTGCGAACGGCCGAAACTATCTCTTTCAAAAAACGAACTCTATTTGTCATATCTCCGCCATAGGCGTCTGTGCGAAAATTGGATAAGGGCGACAAAAATTGATTGATTAAATATCCATGTGCTGCATGAATTTCTACAAAATCGAATCCGGCTGCTACAGATCTGATTGCAGCTTTTGCAAACGAATCGACCACCATAGGAATCTCGTCTAAGGTCAACGCATCAGGTATGTTACTTTTTTTATCAAAGGCAATGGCTGATGCCGATATTAATTGTCTATCCGCAATGCATTTCCGTCCGGCATGCGCTAATTGTATACCGATGGGAACACCGTGCTTCCTGACATTTTGTGTTAATCGACGTAAGCCTTGAATATGATTGTCGGTCCATATCCCTAAGTCATTTCCCGTTATAACACCTCGCTCTTCTACTGCAGTTGCTTCAACGATAATTCCTCCAATACCACCTATAGCACGAGTTTCGTAATGAAGTAAGTGAAAATCTTTCACTTCGCCGCTTTCGTCAGAGGCATACATACACATGGGAGGCATCACCAAACGGTTGTTGAACGTTACA
>JAVBMZ010000013.1:0-4574 GCA_031551935.1 Bacteroidales bacterium | reverse complement strand
TCTGAGAAAGGTGAAAGCTAGAACCAAAGAATTGCTGGAGGCTGCCATTGCTGATGCTTTAAACCTAATTTCCATTTCTGACATTTTAGGATGGTTTGCCGAAGATGGATATAGTACATAATAAGTTTAATTGCTATAATGCTTGCTTGATATCCTCCAATAAATCATTTGCATCTTCCAGTCCTACCGACAGACGTATAGTCATATCTGAAATGTTCATCTGCATTCTTACTTCTTGTCGAAATGTTCCGAAGATGGTACTTGCCGGATGAATAATCAATGATCTGTTGTCAAATAGATTAGTGGATCGTTTGATAAGTTTCAACCGGTTCATGAAGGCAAAACAAACCTCTTTTGAAGCTAAATCAAACGTAAGCATCGCTCCCGGAAGTACTCCGAATTGTTTTTCGCTCAAACGATGAAATGGATTATCCTGCAAACCGGGATAATTAACGGATAATATCTGTGGTAGTTGTTGTAATTCATTGGCTAAGAACAAGCATGACGTAGCTGCTTTATGGAAACGTAGCGACAAAGTTTCCAAACCTAACATTTGTGACTGTGCCACACGCGGGGTCATGTAAGCACCCAAGTTACGATGCACTTCTCCACGCAGTTTGGCTGTAAAAGATTTTGAATCAAAGTGTCTTGCAAAATCAACCATGCAAGCGTTATTACTCCAATCGAATGTGGCATAATCTATGATCAATCCACCTAAAGTGGTAGCGCCCCCAGACAGATATTTGGTAGAAGAAATCACCTCGATGTCAACGCCAAAATCCTTTGCTGTAAAAGCACAGAAAGGAACAAGGGTAGTATCAGCCACCAGAGGAACATGTTTTTGCCGGGTAATAGTTGAAATCGCTTTCAAGTCGACTACCTCCAGTTGCGGATTGGTCATGATTTCCAAATAAACAGCGCAGGTATTATTATCGATGGCGCACATTACTTCATCTAAATCAGTCAAATCACAAAAACGGACTTTCACGCCGAACGCTTTCAACGTCGATGCGAATAACGACCAGGTATTACCAAACAGATGTTGCGAAGTAACAATATTGGATCCCGCATGCGCTATGGTAAAAAACACATGACTGATAGCGGCCATTCCTGAATTCAATGCTGTAACACTAAATGAATTAGTGATTTTTTCTATTCGTTTCTCAAAATAGCTTACAGTAGGATTGGTGATGCGCGAATAAGTGTGTTCGGATGTTTGCCCAGTGAATGCATCCGACATCTCCTCTGCCGTAGCAAATTCGAAAGCATCGGTTTCATATACCGGAAATTGCAAACTGCCATAGGGATCTGGCTTAGGATATCCGGCATGGATGACTTGTGTATCAAAATGTTTTTCCATGATTAATTACTTTTAAGTAGAAAAATATTTTAACAAATATAAATGATATAGAAATTATCAATATCTCAATTAGATTATTTGAAATATATCGCTATTTTTGATACTCATTTTAGATGATACGTCTTTTTGATAGACTTATTCATAAATCATATAGTATAATATTCTATGGACAACCTCGACGCAATAGATATCAAGTTATTAAAATTGCTCCAAGAAAACTCAAACCGTACGATAAAAGAACTGGCCTCGTTGGTAAACCTTTCACCCACACCTGTATTCGAACGCATCAAGCAACTCGAAAAAAACGGTTTTGTAAAGAAATACATAGCCATTCTTTCGCACGAGAAACTCAACAAGGGTTTTGTCGTCTTTTGCCACATCAGGTTGAAATATCACAGCCTTCAATGTCGGTCCGATTTCATGAAAGTTATTGCAGATATCAACGAAATAACGGAATGTTATAATATTTCGGGTGAGTATGATTTTATGCTGAAAATTTGCGCCCAAAATATGGAGCATTACAAAAACTTTGTCATCAACATATTGGGCGTTGAAGAAAGTATTGGAAGCCTGCACAGTGTGTTTGTGATGGAAGAAGTAAAACAGACCTATTCGGTTCCGTTTTAAACGGGTTTTTCTCGAAAGCAATATAAAGTCTGTAGCCATAAAAATGATTGAATATCGCTAAGACAAGAAAAAGAATATTGAATCAAGATTTTTCATATCATATAATTTTATATGATATAATGAAATATTTTTATATGACAAAATAGAGCTAATTTGTATGAAATAAAAATATTTCATATATTTACTTCAAAAACATGATTATGGAACCAGTTCTTTTTGATCACATCGCTATGGCCATGGACTTCATCGACAGGGAAAAAGAAACTGCCTTGTTGGCATCGAATTTCAAAAATCTCACTCATACCATTGTCATATCTCCGCGCCAGTGGGGAAAAACTTCAATAGTACGGGCTGCAGCCAATAGGGTTTCTTCCAAAAAACAGACTTTGAAAATATGCCAGGTAAATCTATTGAATGTACATACGGAAGAAAATTTTTATATTTCGCTGGCAACAGGCATCTTGAAAGCGACATCGTCTACATGGGAGGAAATGGTAAAAACTGCCAACACTTTTCTTCCCCGGATGATTCCTCGTATCGTCTCTATGTGCCAGCAAAGCGAATTGTCTTTCGGAATCAATTTGGAGGAATTGAAAAAACAACCTGAGGACGTTCTTAATTTTGCCGAATCGGTAGCAAAGGCAAAGAAAATTCATATCGTTATATGTATTAGTGAATTTCAGCATGTTTCAGGATTTAAGGATTCTCTATCCTTTCAAAAGACATTGCTTTCTCATTGGCGGAAACATGACAAAGTGGTTTATTGCTTGTGCGGAAGCAAACGCCATGTAATGTCCGACTTATTTAACAATCCATCCATGCCGTTTTATACATTTGGAGACATACTTTTATTACCAAAAATCAGTACCGCCAATTGGATTCATTATATTCGTCAACATTTCAGTCGCACCAGAAAAGAGATCAATGAAAATGATGCCCGTTTGGTAGTATCTTTGGCAGACAACCATTCGCATTATGTACCACAATTAACGCAACAGGTTTGGTTGAGGACAACGCGAAAATGTAACAAAGAAATAGTGATGGCAGCACACGAAGGATTCATTAACCAGTTAAATCTATTATTTATAAATATCACAGAAAATTTAGCAACGACACAAATCAATTTCCTTAAGGCGGTTTTGTCAGGCGAAAAGCAGTTCACTTCACAACATGTCCTCCATAAGTACCAATTAGGCTCCTCAGGTAATATCAAGCACATCAAACAAGCATTAATAGAACGGGAAATCATAGACATCACAGATGGCAAAATAGAATTTCAAGACCCAATGTATCGATATTGGTTGAAAAAAGAATATTTTGGCATTTATCAATTTTAGTTATTATGCGCATGCTTCATACAGCCGATTGGCACCTTGGAAAACGGCTGGGACCATACGAACGAACCGAAGAACAAGGTATATTCCTGCAATGGCTACTCGAAATTATTCAATTACAGGCAATTGATGTATTGGTGATTGCCGGAGATGTCTTCGATACAGGCAATCCTTCCAATGCTGCACTGAAACAATACTATGACTTCCTATGGCAGGTAAAAAACACCTGTTGCCACGATATCATCGTGATTGGTGGAAACCACGACTCGGTCACCACTCTGAATGCCCCGCGTGATCTATTACGTTTTTTTAAAGTACATGTAATAGGTGGTGTTCCAGATAATATCGAAGAACAAATGATTCCTATCAAAGATGAATCGGAAAAAGTACAATTAGTGATTTGTGCCATACCATTCCTACGCGATAAAGATATTCACTTATCCATTTCGGGTGAGTCTACTCAAGAACGGGAACAACGTATTCGACAAGGAATCATAGCATATTACCAAAGAATGGTTCCTTATATACAACCCTATAAAGAAAAGGGTATCCCTGTAGTAGCTACCGGGCATCTTTTTGCTGCTGGATCACAGCCATCTACTGACAGTGAAAAGGATATCCATGTGGGAAATCTCGGGCAGGTGGCGGGTAACCAATTCCCTGCGGAGTTTGACTACATCGCTCTGGGGCACCTACACAGGCCCCAGGTGGTAAATAAAATGCAACACATTCGTTATTCGGGATCGCCTATGCCACTGAGTTTTTCCGAGAATGAAGATAAGAAAGTAGTGTTGGTCACAAATTTTGCAGATGGTCAATTAGCCGGAGTAGAAGAAATCCCTGTGCCAGCGACACGACGGTTGCTACTTATTAAGGGAGACTGGGGAAAAATAAGATCTAAACTGTTGGCGATAGAACCTCTTCCTGAAGAATTACCTGTTTGGGTGGAGATTCAGGTAGAAACAGAAGATTATATCTACGATTTTGAAGAACAACTTGCTTCAATAAATTTGACGCAAGTAGAGATCGTTTTCGTAAAACAAATACGCACCCGCACCTACCAAGGTATGAACGAAAAACTTAAAGAAATACTTTCATTAAATGAACTTAATCCATTGACAGTATTCGAAAAACGATGTGAGCAAGATTATACAACAACCGAATATGACGACTTAGTACAGACCTTTAAGGAGGCGTTGGAGTTGATGGAAAGAAAGAACACTTTATAAATCTACCAGTAAAAACATAATGAC
>JAVBMZ010000203.1:0-7774 GCA_031551935.1 Bacteroidales bacterium | reverse complement strand
TTTTGAGCCATGGTAAACACCAAAGGGCACAAAAGAAATAACAATACAGTAAAAATTCTTTTTTTCATGTAACTATAAATTTTAAATAAATTCTGTGTTTTATACGTAATAAAATGCGATTGGTTATATCTTAGAAAATATGATATAAAAAGAAAGTCAGCAAATACTTTTACAAGTAAGCGTATTATTTGCTGACTTTGCAAATTTTTGCTTTAAGCTAGTTTAGATTCTACCGTGATGCATAGGAATTTGTATATTTCATGGTAATTGTTCCTTTGAGGGATAAACAACTGTTGACTAATGTAAGTTTCGCCCTTAATCGTTAATTTATCATTGGTTTCTTGTATTGTTCCTTCTTTTAGCCTTTGCCAGATCTGTGTATATTCTTTACCGGTCATGTCTTTTGTATCATGTAACAAATCTGTATATTTACGATTCAATATATCGTTCATAGAGACACCAAGTCTGTTTTCTACATTTTTATTGATGTGTAAAATACTTAAATCTTCCGATAATTCAATAACTAAGAACGCTTCGTCTATGGCAGCGTTAAAACTACGGTATTCCATTTCCTTTCTTGTCCACTCTTCTTGCGTGGCTTGTAGTTCTTCCATATTTTGACGCAACTCTTCCTCTTGTTCCGACATTTCTTGCGTTTGTATTTTTGCCTGTTCAAGCAACTTTGTGGTACGCTCGCTTACCTTCAATGATGAGATGGTAGAGGCTATGCTTTCACTCACTTTTTCAACAAACTCTTGAACATATGGTTGAAATTCCGTGAATGCTGCTAATTCCATGACGCCAAAGGTTTCTTCATTCACTTTTAAAGGTACAATTAAAATGGCTGATGGGGTATCGCCACCTAAGCCTGAAGTAATTTCTACGTAATCATGTGGTACTTCAGTCATATAGATGGTTTCACCTTCTTGGAAACATGCTCCTGCCAATCCTTCCCCAATTTCAATCCGTTTTTCGGCAAATTTTTTGCGATCATAAGCATAACAAGAACGCATCTCGAGGAATCTATTTTTTGGATCTGTATCATTGACAACAAAAATGCCACCTTGATTGGCGTCGATATATCTGACTAAATTGTACAATACTTCGTGTGACATGGTATCCATGTCGGTATTGTTATTACGAAGTATTTCGGCAAATTTAGCCAAACCTTGTGCCGCCCAGTTACGACGCTGATCCTCAGCTTGTCGTTTTTGTCCTTCTTCGTCAGCATGTTGTAAGCTTGCACGCATATTGAGCAAAGAATTACCCAATACATCTTCGGTACTAAGCGTTTGGAACGCTGCATCTAAATGTCCCTTACCAATTTCGTCCGCAAAAGTTGTTGTTGAACGTAGACCATCAATCAATGTGTTGGTAGAGGTAGCAATCATACCTATTTCGTCATTTTGATTGATATGTATTTTTTCAGAAAGATTACCCGTAGATAATTTTCTGATAAGTTCGTCAATTTTCTTTAAGGGTCTTACAATAGATAAGTTGCTATATAATGCTGAAATTAGTACAATAATAATCAGGATAATATTGGTAATGATAATTAATCGTTGAAAACTATTGAAGTCGTTTGTAATTTGATCCTGGGCATCGCGTGTTTGTACGTCGAACGAAGATATTAGTTTTTCTACGGATGCTACTATATCTCTGGTTTCGACAGATATTTCTCCTTCTTCGTCTACCATAGTGGATATTTCAAAAAACACTAAGGCATCACCATAACTTGATACATCACTAAGTTGACTCATCACATACTTTTGCCTGTCAAACAACGTATCCTGCACTGCCACGCAAATATTTTCCAATGTTGCACGCTCATTGCTTGTCCAATATTGGGAAAGTTGTAACAAATTATCGCGTAGTGCCGGAAACTCTTCATCATGTAAACGGACAAGCGCTAGTTTGTCTTGTGTATCATTAATTTTATCAATATATACCCAGTTTTTGGTCAACATTTTTGAAGTGGCAAGCATATCGGACAATTGAGTCAAATTGTTTTTGCTCGGATTCAGTACTGTCATAATTTCATTCTGGAGCGCTTGGTACTTACTACCTGTACGGTTAGTTAAATACAGGCTGATCAATACGGCGAGGACAATGACTCCAAAGCCAGAACCCAATTTGCGTGTGATGGTCAATTTCATGATTGCTGATGTATTTTATGATATAATAGCATTATCAAATATGTTTCAATCTTTTACAACACAACGTAATAAACAACAAACAACATAATCATACAAATGTTGCAAATATTTCTTTATACGAAAGAAGTTCGATTAAGTTTGCTTTTTTGCGTCAAAATTCAATTTTTCGCGTTTATTTTTTCAGGAAAAGTGGAAATATACGCTCATTGAGCTATTATTGGATTTGTATGTTGTTGATTTTGAATATATAAAGACTAAAATTTATTATTCCAAAAAATAAATAAAAAAAACACGTGTAATAACTCACACGTGTTTTTCTTAATCTATTCTTATCTTCAATTATTCATATTTAAAATATCCTAAATCATCTAATCCGGTTGACTCAATATAATGCTTTTTCTGTTTGTTATCAGCTTCGGCATGTTTGATGAATATTTCGGCTGATTTAGTATAGTGTTCATCGCGTTGGCTATCCAGGATGAGTAGGTAGCCCATCACAATATTTCCTGCCATTTCTACTAAACGGCGAGCATGAAAATCCAAGTATTCATTATCTTTCACTTCGGTAACTATAACGACACAGGCCTCGTATTCCGCAGTCATTTCTTGTAGTGTACGGCGAAAAACTTGCAATTCCGGACGTATTTCAGCTACTTCATACACTTCACGAATATGCTTCAAGAAAGAACCCGTGGTAACACCGCGAATAGCGGCAACTACTTGTAGCTGAGTGGTGCCTTCGTAAATAGACGTGATACGTGCGTCACGATAAATACGTTCGACAGGATAATCTTTCATAAAACCAGAACCACCATGAATTTGGATAGCATCATAAGCTAATTGGTTACAGTATTCGCTTGCCATCCCTTTCAGCAACGGAGTAAATACATCAGCCAGACGTTGGTTTGATTTCATCTCGTCGCGTTCTTCCGGGGTTAGTGTACGTTCATGAGATATTTTATCCAAGGTTTTATAAATATCTACAAAACGACAGGTTTCATAAAGTAACGACCGCGATGCATCTAGCTTAGCTTTCATGTTAGCCAACATTTCGTATCCAGCTGGAAATTGAATGATTGCTTTGCCAAATTGGCGACGTTCTTTAGCATAAGCCAGTGCTTCACGATAAGCAGCTTCGGATACGCCAACAGATTGTGCCCCGATGCCCAAACGGGCACCATTCATCAAGGCCATTACATATTTAATCAACCCAAGTTTGCGTGAACCAACCAATTCAGCGGGTGCATCTTTAAATACAAGTTCGCAAGTGGGTGAACCAATAATGCCTAGCTTGTGCTCGATACGGCGTACTTTTACGGCATTGTGGTTACGGTCATAAATAAACATGGACAAACCACGACCATCACTGGTGCCTTCTTCCGAACGTGCCAATACAAGAGAAATATTGCCGTCTCCGTTGGTGATAAAGCGTTTTACACCATTGAGTACCCATGACCCATCTGGTTTCTGGGTGGCTTTGAGTTGTACAGCTTGAAGATCAGAACCTGCATCAGGCTCTGTCAGATCCATCGCACAAGTTTCACCGTTGCATACGCGTGTGAGATAGCGTTGTTTTTGGTCGGCATCAGCAAATTCGCTAATGGTTTCAGCACAGTCTTGCAATCCCCAAATATTGACAAAACCTGCATCAGCACGTGATACAATGTCGGCAGCCATCGTATAGGGTATAATAGAGAGGTTTAATCCACCATATTCGCGTGGTAGCGTAATACCCATTAAATTAGCTTTACGTAAGGCATCGAGGTTTTGTTGTGTGCCACGGGCATAGACTACGTGGTTGTCTACCACTTGTGGCCCTTCAACATCCACCGACTCAGCATTAGTTGCGACAATATCGCCACAAATTTCGCCAATTACTTCCAATACCTTGTCATAACTATCAATAGCATCTTCGTAATCAAGCGGCGCATAATCAAACTTATCCTTTTCGGCGAAGTTGTTTTCGCGTAATTCCACCACTCGCTTCATCAACGGATGAGTAAGGTGAAACTTCAGGTCTCTATTATCGGTATAAAAATTAGCCATTGGTCTGTATTTTTGATTTTCGATTTTTGACTTTTGATTCCGATCGCTATAATCGAAAATTGATAATCAAAAATCAAAAATTGATTTATTTTTTGTTTTGTTTATAATACTTGATCATTTTGGGAACTACCTCATTGACATCGCCTGTAATCACAAAGTCGGCAATGGCGTTGATAGGAGCATTAGGATCATTATTGATGGATATAATCATAGCACTCTCCTGCATCCCGGCAGTGTGTTGTACCTGTCCTGAAATACCACATGCAATGTAGAGTTTCGGACGTACTGTTACTCCTGTTTGTCCCACTTGGCGTTCGTGGTCAGCAAAACCGGCATCCACAGCGGCACGAGACGCACCTACT
The DNA here is from genome assembly GCA_031551935.1 of Bacteroidales bacterium. Taxonomy (GTDB): domain Bacteria; phylum Bacteroidota; class Bacteroidia; order Bacteroidales; family UBA4181; genus JAIRLS01. The sequence goes on along the minus strand of JAVBMZ010000203.1, from coordinate 3,210 downwards.
TCAGCGCCGATAACGTTGGCTAATTCGAACAGTAGGTTGAACCCTTCGCGCGATCCCACCCCATAACCTCCGGAAACGAGAATCGGAGCGCCTTTGATGTTTACCTTTGATTTTTCCATCTGGCGTTCAATAACTTTTACCACCAAATCAGCATCGGTAACATATTTGCTTACATCCATCTTTTTCACCTCACCTTTATAGTTAGGGTCAAGTATTTCTTTTTTCATCACGCCCTCGCGAACTGTTGCCATTTGTGGGCGGCAGTCGGGATTAATGATAGTGGCAATGATATTGCCACCAAAAGCTGGACGAATCTGATATAACAGGTCTTGATACACTTTACCCGCTTTTTTGTCCTCATGTTCGCCAATTTCGAGTGAGGTACAATCAGCGGTCAATCCACTATGCAATGCGCTCGACACGCGTGGACCCAAATCGCGACCGATACTGGTAGCACCCATCAAAGCGATCTGCGGTTTTTCTTCTTCAAAGAGTTTTACAACAATGGCTGTATGCACCTGAGTCGTGTATGGTTCCAGCATGGCGCCGTTAGCTACCCATAATACATCAACTCCGTATGGAATGATCTGTTTCTCGACACCTTCCAGACCGTTGCCAATAACTATCGCTTCAAGCTTACATTTTAGTTGATTGGCTAATTTACGGCCTTTCGTGCAGAGTTCCAAGCTAACATCGGCCACTACGCCATTTTCTACTTCGCAATATACAAATATGCTATCCATTTTTCTTATTATTGTTTGAAACTCCCTCCCTAACCCTTTCCCCTAAGGAAAAGAAATAGTCCTCTTCGGGAATTGGGAGCTTGTTTTATCCTAATGTATGATTTGCTATCAATTCCACCATCAACCCTTGCATGTCAAAATCGGAAGGAGTCAGGCGTTTTGAATCTTTGGCTTGAAACACCACGTTTTCAATTTTTTTCACTTTAGTGGGTGAACCGGGTAATCCTAAATCTTCAATTTTTGCATCGATATCTTTTACACCCATTTCGGTAATATTGAGATACGGACGTTCATTGAACAACGCCATATAATCTTCGGCAGCATTTTGTGTTTCACTGACTGTTTTGGCGTGTTTGTATTTCATCATCAGTTTTACATTACGTGGACGGCAATCGGGAGCTGACCCATTGACCGTCACCAGCAAGGGCAACTGTCCTTCTACGGTTTCTATACCACGTTCAAGACGACGTTTGATGCGGATTCTCTTTTTCTCAATCTTGAGTACTTCTTCTGCATAAGTGATTTGTGGAATACTTAATTTTTCAGCAACTTGAGGTCCAACTTGTGCTGTATCGCCATCAATAGCTTGTCTCCCACATATAATGAGGTCAAAATCCCCAATAGCACGTATGGCACATGAAAGTGCGTATGAGGTAGCCAGTGTATCAGAACCGGCAAAAGCACGGTCGGAGAGGAGGTAACCATTGTCGGCTCCGCGAAACAACCCTTCGCGAATGATATCGGCGGCACGAGCTGGTCCCATGGTCAATAAAGAAACAGTCGATCCAGGGTGAAAATCTTTAATCCGCAAAGCTAACTCCAGCGCATTTAAGTCTTCGGGATTGAAAATAGCCGGCAAAGCAGCACGATTAACGGTTCCGTCTTCTTTCATTGCGTCTTTTCCCACGTTGCGTGTATCAGGCACCTGCTTGGCTAAAACGATAATCTTTAATCCATTCATGTTTATATGTTTGGTTGTTGTTAATTTTTCAGGCGGCAAACCTACGAGATTTTTCAGAAAATTCCAAAATTCGGGTATGCAAAGATTAACTTTGTTGCATCCTGAAAGACTACGTAATTGATGACTTTGAAATGTAAAAATTATTTTTGCCAACATGACAATTACTTACAGATATTTTTGCTACAACAACAATGGGTTAGATACAGATTCGGTTTAAATAAGTTTTGTTCAAAAGACAATAACTGAGTATCTTTGTGAAAAGGATGAACTGTTAAGGATATGCTAAGACGAATATTTTTGTTTGCGTTTTTATTGTTTTTGGCTATCGCTGAAACGATCGGACAGACGGGTGTTTATCTTCAATTGTCGGATGCAGCGCTCGAATTAACCGAGCAATATGTCCGGTATGATCCTGCTTATTATCGCATCGGATATCCTAATGGGGACATTCCGAGCGACAAGGGAGTTTGTACTGATGTAGTGATAAGGGCATATAGGAAGTTGGGAATTGACTTACAACAAGAGGTACATGTGGATATGTCTGCTAATTTCAATCAATATCCCAATATTTGGGGACTAAAACGAACAGATACCAATATAGATCATCGGCGTGTGCCGAACCTGATGACATTTTTCACCAGGCATGGAGTTGTCAGGAAAATATCGAACGAAGCTGCTGATTATTTACCGGGCGATATTGTCTGCTGGAATTTAGGGGGAGGAACCACGCACATTGGTATTGTAGTGGACAAAAAATCGACAGATAAACAGCGTTATTTAATTGTTCACAATATTGGGAACGGGCAAGTGCTTGAAGATTGTCTGTTTAGCTACAAAATCATCGGACATTACCAATATAAAAAGCAATAACCAATGTATTTGTAATGTTGAAAAACAGACCGACCGGTCGGTCTGTTTTTGGTAAAGCTTTAATAATCGGTGATTCTCTCATAAATAGCTTTGGGAAACTTCTTTAGGGAAGGACAATCCGGTTTAGTTGATTCAAAACATTTGTATGTTTGGGAGTAATACCCGCCCAATGATTTTACTAACTAATAAGTGTTTTTGCATGTCTCTGCACTTTTAAATGGTTGTCGATATTCATACTATCCTCGACAGCTCCGAGATTGTTTTTCATTTTGGTATATTTTTTCTAAATTGCTGTTATTGTTTGTTTTAATTATGAAAAAACACTTTGCATCCGTCTTTTCAATCTTACTTTTCAACAACCTTTCTGTCTTATGATGTGTTTATAAGTGCATATATTTTGTTTGTTTCAATCACGTAGTATCTTATATAAAAAGTAAAAGATGAAAACAATTTATTTCAGTGCAATATGTATCATCATGATGTTATTGGTCGCTGCCGTTAATAATGGTTATGCACAACTAAAAGGCACACACACGTTGGGTGACTTTGGTTTGAATGCGGGAACACAAGTAGATCCTTCAATAGGTGTAGCTATTCCTTTCTATATTTATGATGCTAAAAGATATATCAACAGCG
>JAVBMZ010000155.1:0-11515 GCA_031551935.1 Bacteroidales bacterium | reverse complement strand
TACCGAGGAGACTCTTGATTTGTGGTTTTATCGTCCTATAGGATATGCATGGGCATTATTGTTCCGTTGGTTGGGTATTGCACCCAATCCGGTCACCATTGCCAGTATTTTTATCGGCGTTGCCGCAGGATTGTTATTTGGGTATAGCGATTTGTATTACAACATGATTGGTATGATACTGTTGGTAATTGCTAATTCACTCGACAGTGCTGACGGGCAATTGGCACGTATGACCGGACAGACGACACGTATAGGGCGTATACTTGACGGGATGTGTGGTAATATATGGTTTGTTACCATTTACATTGTTTTGTGTGTTCGTATGCAGCGGGAAGGTATGTCGGCTTGGATATGGGTATTGGGTTCGCTTGCCGGAGCCAGTCATATCCAACAGGCCTCTATGTCTGATTATTATCGCAATATTCATCTGTTTTTCATCAAAGGGAAAGATGGTAGTGAAGTAGACCGTGCTGAATCGGTAAAACAAGAATTCAAAAAATTAAGCTGGTCGAAAAACCTCATTCAAAAAATCATGATGGCTTTCTATCTCAACTATACCAACCAACAGGAAAAATTATCGCCCAACTTGCAAAAATTTATGACTTATGTGCGAGACCACTTTGGTGATAATATCCCTCAATGGTTGCGCGATGAGTTCCGTGCGAAAAACAAACCATTGATGAAATATACCAATATGTTGACTTTCAACACACGGGTAATTGCCTTGTTTGTCAGCCTGTTTTTGCATCGTCCGTGGCTTTATTTTATATTTGAGCTCACTGTATTGAATATCATGTTGATATATATGATATTGAAGCAAGAACATATCAGCAAATATTTTTACAAAAAACTAACTAATGGCCCAGAAAAACAATAAATATCATATTATTTTTTTTCTGATAGGCTTAGCTGCACTGGGGGTAATGATTTACAAACTCGGTGTAGATACTATTTGCGATAATATTAGAAAAACAGGTTGGTGGTTTGTGGCGATTATCGGTATTTGGTTGATAGTATATCTAATTAATGCCCTTGCATTTACAGCCATCATTCGGAATAAAAATATTCCCAAAGAACAATATCCTTCCTTTTTTCGCGTGCTCAAAATATCCATTAGTGGTTATGCCATCAATTATATTACTCCTGTGGTATCACTTGGAGGAGAACCATATCGTATTCTTGAACTTCAGGAAAATATAGGTACACGAAAAGCGACTTCTTGCACTCTTTCGTACAGTATGATGCACATTCTTTCACACATTGTATTTTGGATGTGTTCTATTATCCTTATCATCACAGTATTGAAACCAGCATGGGGACTCACGCTGGGTTGCATGGTTATGTTCATCCTGTTCATGTTCGGCATTTACTTTATTTTCAAAGGATATAGAAAGGGGCTCATTGTAAAAACATTCCGGATATTGGGAAAAATCCCGTTCATGCGAAAGCCTGTGCGACGATTTAGTGAGAATAAGTTGCAAGCGCTTCAGGAAATAGATGTACACATTGTAGCTTTTTATGAGCAAAATAAGCGAACCTTTTTTCTTTCGTTAGGACTCGAAATATTAGCGCGTGTTATTTCTTGTTTCGAGCTTCTTTTCATTGCTAAAGCCATTGGTATAGAAATGACATTGGTTGGTTCTATCGTCTTATATGCCGGTTCTACGTTGTTTGCCAATATTCTTTTTTTCTCGCCCATGCAACTTGGTACGCGCGAAGGAGGATTGGCACTTACCCTGAAAATGATGGGCCTTCAGGGACAAGCTGGGATCTATATGGGATTAGTGATGCGTATCCGGGAGTTATTCTGGATAGCTGTGGGCATATTGTTAATAAGAATTAAAAAGCTAAAATAAGTATGGGCAAGATGATAAAAGGCATGCTTATGGATTATGGCGGAACCATTGATACCGACGGAAAACACTGGTCGGAAGTTATTTTCGAGGCCTACCGTGCAAGTAGTGTTGCTCTTCCGAAAGATATTTTCCGAAAGGCTTATGTGTATGGCGAACAAAGTATGGAACGTGAACCGCATGTTATCAAGCCTGAATACAACTTTCATAAAGTGTTGGAGATAAAAATAGCTCTTCAGGCGCAGTTTCTCGCAACACAAAAAATGCCGATTCATCATTCAGAAATCAATCAGATAGTTGATTTCTGCTATGCATATGCTAAAAAAACCATATCTTGGCAACAGGACACATTAGATAAATTGTCCGGTAAGTATCCGATAGTATTGGTTTCTAATTTTTATGGAAATCTCACAAGTGTATTGAGTGATTTTAATATTGAACGGTATTTTCAAGCTATTGTCGAATCAAGCGTAGTGGGATACAGGAAACCAGATACCCGTATTTTTACTTTAGGCTTGGAAGCCTTGAAGCTTGATGCTTCTGAATGTGTTGTCGTTGGCGATTCATATACGAATGATATTTTACCTGCCCAACAGTTAGGTTGTACTACTGTATGGCTCAAAGGAATTGGATGGGATTCAGAAGATACACGTACCGAACAAGCCAGTGCAGATGATACCATATCGCAATTGGCAGATATGGTTGACCGTTTTTAAGATAAACATTAAAAATATTAAGATAAACATTAAATTATTTAAGATACATCTTAACATTTTTAATATAAACAACCATCTTTTTAATATATACATTAAAAGACAACCATTGGTTAGCTAATATCTGAAAAACCAAGATATATTTTGTATCAATAAATAATAATCAATTAATAATTATCTTAAACCAATAAGTAATGGAAAAAATAAATGTAAAAAGTTCAGCAGGCAAATTAGGGGTTCTGCTGGTAGGGATGAGTGGCGCTGTATCGTCTACTTTTGTTGCCGGAACGCTATCAATTCGTAAAAATTTGAATAAACCCATTGGTTCGCTCACACAAATGGCCACCATACGTTTGGGACAACGTAACGAAAACCGTTTCCCAAAGATAAAAGATGTGGTACCTCTTGCAAAAATGGATCAGCTCGTGTTTGGCGGATGGGATATCAACGACGAGAATATGTACGAATCGGCCGTATGTGCTGAAGTACTCGAAGAAAAACATCTTGATCAGGTAAAAGCCGAATTGTTGCAGTTACGCCCAATGAAAGCCGTATTTGATCAGGAATATGTGAAACGGTTACATGGAACTCATGTGAAATCAGCATCTACCAAATGGGATTTGATGGAACAGGTACGGAAAGATATCCGTGATTTTAAAACAGCTAACGATTGCGACCGGATCATTGTTTTTTGGTGTGGCAGTACGGAAATATTCCAACCTGTAAGTGAAAAACACAGGACGCTTGCTGCTTTCGAACAGGCAATGAAGGACAATGATGCTTGCATAGCACCCAGTATGATTTATGCTTATGCTGCTATTGCTGAAAATGCTCCCTATATCAATGGTTCACCAAACTTGACTACAGATATTCCAGCTATGTTGCAACATGCAGATAACCATAAAGTACCCGTTTGTGGAAAAGACTTCAAGACCGGGCAAACCATGATTAAAACCGTGTTAGCGCCTATGTTTAAAACACGGATGCTGGGACTTGATGGTTGGTTCTCGACCAATATACTTGGTAACCGCGATGGAGAAGTCTTAGACGATCCGGGTTCCTTCAAAACTAAGGAAGAAAGTAAACTTTCGGTGATTGATACCATCCTGCAACCCGAATTGTACCCCGAATTGTACGGGGATGTGTACCACAAAGTGCGTATCAATTACTATCCTCCGCGTAAGGATAACAAAGAAGGCTGGGACAACATCGATATATTTGGTTGGATGGGATATCCCATGCAGTTGAAAGTGGATTTTCTGTGTCGTGATTCTATTTTGGCAGCACCGCTTTGTCTTGACCTCGTGTTGTTGACCGATTTGGCGCAACGTTGCGGATTTTCCGGCATCCAACATTGGTTGTCATTCTATTTCAAGAGTCCGATGCACGAAGAAAACCAACACCCGGAACATGACCTTTTCATACAGAGTATTAAGTTGAAAAATACTTTACGTATGATTATCAATGAAAAGCCTATTGATTTCTTGGACGAAACAATAGAACTGTTCAAGTAATTTATCTTATTTCATGTTCCTATATTTCTTTGGAACATGACAATACAAAAAGAGATTGTTGAAAACAATCTCTTTTTGTATTAATACCTAATAACGTATTGATCACTTATTCAGGTCAGCGTAATGTTGGAAAAAGTATACACTACTTTCTATGCCTCTCAAGAATTGCACGAGTGAATAGCTTTCATTTGGCGAATGTATGGCATCTGCCGCAAGACCAAATCCCATCAAAATGGATTTTACTTTAAAGACATCCTCAAAATCGCTGACAATAGGAATACTTCCACCGCTGCGTGTCGGGATGGGCACTGTGCCGTACGTGTCTTCCATGGCTTTTGATGCAGCTTGGTATGCAACACTGTCAACCGGAGATACATAAGGTTCGCCACCATGCAAATGAGTCACTTTAACAGTTACGCCCTTTGGAGCAAGCGACAAAAAATATTGTTCGAACATACGTTCCACCTCTTTTGATTTTTGATGGGGTACCAATCTTGTAGATATCTTAGCGTATGCTTTTGATGGTAAAACCGTCTTGCTACCTTCACCAGTATATCCTCCCCAGATACCGCATACATCAAGACTTGGCCGGATACCAGTACGTTCGATAGTAGTATAACCTTTTTCGCCTACCACTGCATTGATGCCGATGCTTTGCTTGTATTCTTCTTCGTTGAAAGGCGCTTTTGCCATGGCAGCACGTTCCTCAATACTAATGACATCCACAGCATCATAAAATCCAGGAATAGTAATTTTGCCATCTCCATCGATCAATTGTGTAATCATTTTTGACAATACAATGATAGGATTTGCAACGGCGCCGCCATACATTCCCGAATGTAAATCTCGGTTGGCCCCGGTTACTTCCACCTCGAAATAACATAATCCACGTAATCCGACAGTGATGGAAGGGATTTGTTCGCTGATCATTTCAGTGTCGGAAATCAATATCACGTCGCAAGCCAATAGTTCTTTATTCTTCGTGCAGAACTCTTTTAGTCCGGGAGAGCCTACTTCTTCTCCGCCTTCCAAAATAAATTTCACATTGCAAGGTAAAGTATTATTCTGTACCAAATATTCTACAGCCTTAATGTGCATCATCAATTGACCTTTGTCATCGGCCGCACCGCGGGCAAATATTTTACCATCACGTACCTCAGGTTCAAATGGAGAGGATTTCCATAATTCTAAAGGTTCTGCGGGTTGCACGTCATAGTGTCCATATATTAAGACCGTCGGTAACTTTGCGTCAACTATTTTTCGACCCACAACTACAGGGTTGGCGCTCGTGGGCATCACTTCTGCATGGTCGCAGCCAGCTTGCAACAGCATATCACGAAGATGTTCTGCCATCCGCTGCATGTCTTTCGCATGTTCTGGTTGTGCACTTATAGAAGGTATACGTAACATACCAAATAATTCTTCAACAAATCTTTGCTGGTTGGTTTCAATATAAGATTTAATCGTCATGGCACTGGTATTTGATATTTGTTAATGAAACAAAAAAAGAAACATTTAGTTTGTACCGATAAAGATACAAACTAAATGTTCAGCATGGTCATATTTAGTCAAAAAAAATGTCTGACACATTGGTCAGACATTTTTTATTTATGAACCTAATTCTTTCTTAATGATATCCACATAATCGAGTTTTTCCCAGCCAAAAAACTCTACTTTTTTCGACGTTTGTCCATTATATTCAACGGGAACTTCTTTAGTATATGGTTCATTTCCAAAATGTCCATATTTTACAGTATCCCTGAATATTGGATTTTTCAAGCCAAATCGTTTTACAATGCTGTATGGCCTCAAGTCAAATATCTTGGCTATTTTTTGCGCAATCTCACTATCGGATAACAATACATGAGATGTGCCATATGTATTTACATATAGTCCTACTGGTTGTGCCACGCCGATAGCATAGGCCACTTGAACCAATACTTCATCAGCAACGCCTGCGGCAACAATATTCTTAGCAATATGGCGGGTAGCGTATGCAGCCGAACGGTCTACTTTCGACGAGTCTTTACCCGAGAATGCGCCGCCTCCGTGCGCTCCTTTACCCCCATAAGTATCGACAATAATTTTGCGACCAGTTAGTCCCGTGTCCCCATGGGGGCCTCCAATCACAAACTTTCCTGTCGGGTTAACATGTAGGATATATTTTTCATCAAACAACTTTTGTACCCTTGCCGGAAGTTCTTTAACAACCCGTGGAATCAATATGTCCTTTACATCTTTACGAATGACGTCCAACATTTTATGTTCTTCGTCGAAATCGTCATGTTGTGTCGAAACAACAATAGTATGTACACGTAACGGTTGGCCGTTATCACCGTATTCAATTGTCACTTGCGATTTGGAATCAGGGCGCAAATATTTCATTTGCTTGCCTTCTCTACGAATAGCGGTTAAGGTATTTAACAAACGACGTGATAAAACCAAAGATAACGGCATATATTCGTCGGTTTCGCGACATGCATATCCAAACATCATACCTTGGTCACCCGCACCTTGTTCTTCTTCTTTGGCACGTTCCACTCCTTGGTTAATATCGGGCGACTGTTCGTGAATAGCAGAAATAACACCACACGAGGTACTTTCAAACATGTATTCTCCTTTGGTATAACCGATATCCCCGATAACATTGCGAGCAACTTGTTGTACATCCACGTATCCGCGAGTTTTCACTTCGCCGCTCAATACAACTAAACCGGTAGTAACTAATGTTTCACACGCTACTTTTGAATCCGGGTCGCGCCGTAAAAATTCGTCTAACAGTGCGTCTGAAATTTGGTCTGCAACCTTATCAGGGTGACCTTCGGATACAAATTCCGAAGTAAAAAAATATGACATATGCTTATATGTTAATTAAATAAATTTTATTGAACGATACAATTAATTCGTTACAAAATTAATATAAAAAATCAGAAAAAGGTACAATTAATTTTTACATGGCTAAGAAGGATTGTCAACAAAAAATATGATTTGTTGGCTTTTATGATATCAACGAGTTTGGATTTTATCAACATTGTTGATGTCATCTATTTGATTGGTGTATGATTTTGCCATGTTGGTTGCTAATAAGCATATGTTGGTACAATACAGTATTTTACGTGATATAATTCATTGTCACGGATACTATATTTGTTGCTCAGAGAACAAGAATAATGAACCAATAAATCTAATGTTATGAAAACCATTCGATATTTTTTAAGTATATGTTGTTTGCCGGTACTCATGTTGGTATCGTGCAGTAAAGACGATGAAGGCGATGACAATAGCGCCAACAATGAAATTGCGGGAACATGGCTCCTGAAAAAATTGGAAGGTAGTGCCACTTATACTAATGGCACCAGTCCTTATAATGTGACTAATGTGGTGAATGGCGAACTTCCGGCCGATATGGCTTCGTATAACCAGACATACAAGTTCGAAACCAATGGTAAATGTGTGATGGACGGTGATAATGGCACCTTTATATACAAAGATGAAATACTTACCACCATCGCATCTGGCAATAAAATGGTGTTTACGGTATTGTCGGTGGACAACCAAAACATGAAGCTACAGATGGATCTGGCTACTTCGAAATCTTATGCTATAGAAGTCGCTAATACTTTGTTGAAAGAAGCTGGTGACTCTAAAACTTGTGCAAGTTACGGAATTACTGTAACGAATGCTTCTTTTACAGTAACGCTGAATAAAAAGTAGCCAAAGGTACCAAATGGAGTAATTCTATATGATACAAATGATAAGGTATGTTACAAGAAGATAAAAATTTAAAATTCATAAAATCATGAAACCAACCATCAAATATTTATTTGCAGCTATTATTGTATTAGCTGTTTCGGTATCCGGATGTAAAAAAGATGAAGACAAACCCGATCCGCAACCTGTGGCACCGATAGTAACGACTGTCGAAATCAGCCAACTAACCGCAGTCTCGGCCACGGGTGGAGGTAATGTTACGTCTGACGGTGGAAGTGCTGTTACAGCCCGTGGCATATGTTGGAATACGTCTCAAAATCCTACTATTTCCGACAACAAAACAACGAATGGCACCGGAGTCGGTACATTTACTTCTTCCCTGACCGCTCTTATAGCTAAGACGACCTACTATGTGCGGGCATACGCCACGAATGCCGCAGGTACTTCTTACGGACAACAAGTGTCGTTTACGACTCCTGATGTGGAAGATACTGAACCTTTGATGGACGTCATTCTTTATAAATCATATGGCGTAACATATATCGACGGAAAGGAGGTTAGCTTTAACAATATTTACGCCATGACCCCCGATGGATCGCGGGCGGTGCTTTTACACGATGGATCGGCATTCAGCATGCAATACACAGATGCCAGCCGTGCAGCGCTCAATCCTGCCGGTACAAAACTCGTACTTCAAGGCGGTGACAAATTTATTTGGGAATATGACCTGAACACCAAGCAACACACTACGGTCATTCCCGAAACGGAAGGTATCAATGTTGATGACCCTGTGTATTCGATCGACGGTACCAAGATACTGTACGCTAACTGGGCATCGGGTGATATTTTGGAAACAATACTTACCAATGGCGCCGGCCGTCAAGTATTGACGAATGATGACTGGTCGCTCGGCCGTCAAAACTATACCCCGGACGGAACAAAGATTGTGGCCTCCAACTGGATACCGTATGAGTACTTATGTACATTCAATGCTGACGGAACCGGAGGTGTAAAAATCCTGTCGGGTGCAGGCGAAAGTTTCGATTGTCCTTATCCTGCTTTCAATACACGGATTATATATGTCCATTACCAGGGCGAGGAAAAAGAGGGAACATGCAGCATCCGGGCTTGCAATATGGACGGCAGCAACCCGATTACACTCGAAACACTGGGCGATTGCTCGGTAGATTACCTGACATGTAACGAAGCCGGGACGCAGGTTGGTTATTTCAAATCCGTTTCCGGTACAACGTCTTACATCGTTAGGGAGTTGAGCACCACTTCGCTCGGGGCAACTATTTCGACGCATACCGGTGGCGTGCGCTACCGTTTCGGACAAATCAGGAAAGACTTGTTCGATGCCGCACCCCAGCAATAGAGAATTGACAATGGAGAATTGATTATACTGTCGCCCGCAGTTGATTAATCGTTAAAACAGCCACGAAGGCACAAAGACACAAAGACACAAAGAACTTAGTGGCTTCATGGCAAAATATAATAAATCATCGAAAATCAATAAAATTAAAATCATGTTAAACAATAAGTATTTACCTATTATAACCATGGCGGCTGGGGTGGTGCTGATCATATTGTCGCTGTTGGGCGGCGGCAGTGCCGGTAGTGATGACCTGACGCTGAAAATAAAGCCGGCCAACTATATTATGCCGGCAGCTTATAAGGTGTATGCAAACCCCGATGTGCTGGGAGGCCGCTATAATCTGTTCAAAGCTGTGTTGAAAAACGAAAGCGGACAAACGGTCAAGAACCTGAAAGTGGAATACCGTATCCCGAAATACATTGACGGATGGACCGAAGCGACAGCGCCCAAGTATGTATTGCCTGGCCAATCGGTAGTGGCTATGGCCTACCCGGCGTTTGACCAGAACATCACGCAAAAGAACTCTCAGTCGAGGGAAAAAGCCGAAATTCGCATCACCTTTGGTGATAAGACCAATCCGGTGGAAATCAACGAGTCGTTTTCCTTCACGATGATGGCAGCACAGGATTTTGCTTATACCGATATGCCGGCCTCCGAAATTGCGTCGATGGACGACATGTTCGAAAATAATGCGCTTGCTGCCTGCTTCGTAACGTCAGAAGATCCTGTGATACAATATTACACCAGCCGGATACAGCAAAAACTGCTACAAGGTGAAGAAGCCGGTGTTACCAACACCGAGGAGCAGGCCGTTCGTTTTATGATGGGTATTTACGAAGCTACCCGCCGTTCAGGAATGGTATATAGCAGCACCGCATGTGTTCCTTCCAATACTGGCGACATAGCAACCACTGTACAACGCATACGTCTTCCGCGCGATGTTGTATCGGGTAATACGGGCCTTTGTATCGAATTGACCTTCTTATATGCCAGCATCATGCGTAATGCTGGCATGAACCCTGTTCTCTATTTTGTACCGGGTCATGCCTTTCCGGGTTTTCAGCTTAACGGAAACTATTATGCCATTGAAGCTACTAGTATCGGAGGCGCAGGCCTCGGCAGCATAGCTTCTGCTGAAGAAGCCCTGAAGCAGGGCATGAAAGAGCTGAAAGAAGCCTTTGAAGCGGTGCAACAAGGCAAAGATGGTTATGATATATTAGATGTCAAGGAGCTGTTCAGGGCAGGTATTATTCCTATGGAACTGCGTGATGACCAGTTTGCCCGCCAAAAAATTGATGAATATGCAGCATTGTGGCGCGGCGGGACAAGCAGAAGCAGTAACCGGTATGCCGGAAATAATAATTCTTCTGCAGGTAACATGCCTACCAGCGGCGGAAATCCTGCCATAGCAGGAATGCTTACTTTCAGTCGAGGGGTGACTTTCTCTTATCCTGCTGGATGGAACATCACCAATAATCCCTATCCACAGATGCCTCAATTGAAAAGCCTGATTGCATCGCCTCAGGGAGCTCTCGAAGTATATCAGGTAGATGGTACCGGTAATGTGTGGGAAGGACTGAATTACATCGTACGATTGTATGGTTCTATGGGTATGTCAATCAATTATCAGCCGGGTGGATCGCACAACGGTTATTCGCTTGTTACAGGTATCACCACCAACGCTGCCGGTCAGCAAGCCTCCTGGTATGGAGCTTTTCGTGCCAATGGCAACTCCGTGGTGGGACTTGTCATTCCGTCCGGCGTTAACCAGGCTCAGCAAATCTTGACTTCACTCAAGTAAAGTCCTCAAAAATTGTTAAACCGAGCTTACGAGCTCAATGAAGTTAATCGTTAAATTTTTGAATTTTAAAAATATGAAAACATTCGTTTTAGGAATAAATATGTTGGTACTGTCTATGTTTTTCGGTATCCAACTCAGCGCCCAGCAACAATATGATCCGACTGCAATTACTCAGGAAATTGATTACAAAATCGACAAACTCGGTGATGCTCAGTTGGAACTGCGCCAGAAAATGACGGCTGCTCAATGGCAGAATTTTAAATTCAGCGCTGTGGCGAGAAATCCTTCTATTTTTAAGCGTGATCTGGAACGGAGCATGACGGGCGTATTGCTCGAAGATTTCAAGAACGAGATGAACGAGGACAACCGATCATCGGTGACACGGCTTACGGCACGGAATATGGCCACCTATAAAGGCAACGGCAAATGGGAGCTCAAATTAGATACAAAGGATCCCAATATCACTAAAATATCCGACCATGTGTATATGCTCACCGGCAACTTGGCTTCGGGCGGTGGCATCATTCAACAGTTGCAGAAGATAT
>JAVBMZ010000163.1:0-8537 GCA_031551935.1 Bacteroidales bacterium | reverse complement strand
GGTGAAAACCATACCCGATGGAGTTCCTCCCGGAAGTGATGCTGCTAACCTGTCGGTGATGGGTTATGATCCGCGCATATTTTACAGCGGTCGTTCACCGTTGGAAGCGGTTAGTATGGGCATACATTTGGCCGATACAGACGTTACTTTCCGGTGCAATCTTGTTACACTCAGCGATGATGAACCGTATGCCGCCAAAACGATGGTGGATTATAGTAGTGATGAAATCACCACAGAGGAAGCGGCCGAATTGATAAAAGCGGTTCAGCAGCAACTTGGTACGGATACATTGCATTTTTATCCCGGCCGAAGCTACCGGCATTTGTTGGTATGGCACAGCGGACAAACCGGAAGTCACTTAACACCTCCTCATGATATTTTGGAACGTCCTATAGCATCATATCTTCCTCAAGGGATTTATGGGCCTATGTTGTTGGATTTGATGGAGCGAAGTACGGATATATTACGCCACCATCCGGTAAATGAACATCGAAGAGCTTCCGGATTACGTGCTGCAACTTCTATTTGGCTGTGGGGGGAAGGTAAACGTCCGGCATTGTCCAGCTTCGAAGCAAAATACGGTTTAAAAGGAAGTGTTATTTCAGCCGTAGATCTGGTGTTGGGAATCGGTATGTGTGCCGGTCTTGAAGTTGTGGAGGTGGAAGGGGCAACGGGCAATATGCATTCCAATTTCACAGGGAAAGCGCAAGCTGCTATCGAGCAGCTGCTGACCAAAGGGAAAGATTTTGTTTACCTGCACATCGAAGCACCTGATGAAAGCGGACACCGGCACGAGGTGGAAAATAAAGTAAAATCGATAGAAATCATTGACCAACAAATTTTGTTGCCCATCAAAGAAGCTTTGGACGCGTCGGGTGAAGATTATTCCATCATGGTGCTACCCGATCATCCCACGCCTTTGCGGTTGCGGACGCATACGTCCAATCCTGTTCCGTACATTATTTATCGGAATACAACAGCCAAACAAGGTGCGACAAAAGCATATACTGAAAAAACAGGAGCTGCTACTGGTATCTATATTAAGGAAGGATTCCGGTTGATGGATAGATTTATCGGGCGGTAGAAGATTTCTGCTTGAAGAAATATTGTTTTTGTTGCTGTTTGTCTTCTTTTCGTTTTGCTACATATAGTTTTTTCCCTGTATATGGGTCAAAACCGCAATAAAACATGACAGATGACAGTGTCATGGGCGTAGGTGTGAAATCTTGCACCTGTTCCAATTGATGAAAGCCCATTTTTTGCATGATTTCTGATAGTTGACGCATATCAGCTTCGCTGCATCCCGGATGACTTGAGATAAAATAGGGGATTAATTGTTGTCGCAGAGCTTTGTGGGTATTGATGCGGTCAAATTCTTTCTTCAGTCTCAAAAACAGGCCCAAATTTGGTTTCCGCATCAACCGTAATACTTCAGATGATGTATGTTCCGGCGCCACTTTTAATCGTCCCGAAACGTGGTGTTGCACTAATGTTTCAAAATATATCGCGTGCGATTTGCCCAGAAATCCGTTAGTATCCATGAATAAATCGTAACGGATGCCACTTCCGATGAAAGCCTTTTTAATACCATTTGTAGTACGGATTTTTTGATATAGTGTCAATAACGGTGTATGGTCGTTATCCAGGTTTTTGCATACTTTGGGATGAAGGCACGAATAACGGCTGCATTTCTGGCATAGTTGCGTGTCACGTCCATGCATGCGGAACATATTGGCCGACGGACCTCCCAGATCAGACAGGTAGCCTTTGAATCCGGGCATTTGGACGACTTGTTCCGCCTCGTTCAAAATAGAGCGTTCCGAACGGCTGGCAACGAATTTTCCCTGGTGTGCCGAAATGGTACAAAAACTGCATCCACCAAAACATCCGCGATGAATGTTGATGGAAAACTTAATCATCTCAAAGGCGGGGATCATCTTGTCTTTATAGCGGGGATGTGGTAAACGGGTATACGGCAAATCAAACGCCATATCCACATGTTTTTCATCCGTAAGATATTCGGGTGGGTTGACAACCACGTATTTTCCGTTCACCGGTTCTATCATCCTCACGGCGTGCATTTTATTAGATTGCTCTTCTATCCGGCAAAAATTACTGGCAAACTTTTGTTTATCCTGCACACAATCCTCATAAGTGTGCAATACGATAGCGTCATAGCTCTTTTGTTGCACAGGCAACGTATCTGTAAGGTATCCCGTTTGCGGAATTTCAGTTAATTCATTGATTTTTTTTCCATCTCGTAGTTGCCTGGCAATCGATAGAATGGCATGTTCACCCATACCGTAAACTAACAGATCAGCAGTGCAGGTAGCCAATATACTCGGTTTCAGCGCATCTTGCCAATAATCGTAATGGGTGAACCTTCGTAGTGAAGCTTCTATTCCACCAATAACCACCGGCGTTTCTGGATATAACTCTTTCAGAATACGTGTATATACCTCTACAGCATAATCAGGCCGAAATCCTGCTACATTGCCTGCCGTATAAGCATCGTCGCTACGTAAACGTTTGTTAGCAGTGTAGTGGTTGACCATACTATCCATACAGCCGGCCGAGATGCCAAAAAATAACCGTGGGACACCTAATTTTTTGAAATCGCGTAAATCGTCGCGCCAATTCGGCTGCGGTATCATGGCGACCCGTAATCCCTCAGCTTCCAATATGCGCCCAATCACAGCCGTTCCGAATGACGGATGGTCAACGTAAGCATCTCCTGAGAAAAGAATCACATCTACTTCATCCCAACCGCGCATTTCCACTTCTTTCTTGGAAGTTGGCAGCCAATCGGTGATTTTATGAATCGTGTTTGTTCTAATAGTCCAGGTTATTATTCCATATCCATCGGCCTGATAAATGACCAATGATTATGGATTATTTCCCATTGCTGGTCCGTAGCTCGTTGGTATACTTCCGTACAGTTCCATTTGTAGACGGTATCGCCGGAATGTGCTATCAGATTGTATGTCAACACAGCCATATCATCGCCTACTTGTACCACAGGGTCGATCATCTCATAAGCATCCACCGATATTTGACCTCTCAGATCTTCATAAAAAGCATTCATTTTGTCAAATCCATCTATCCTTTTTTCCTGGAAAGGGTCGAAATAGGTAATGTCTGGAGCATAGATTTGCAGGTAACCAGAAGGATTTCCTTTGTTCCATGCTTCCAATGCAGCTTTTTCCATAGCAATAATTGTCTCCGTAATACCTTCTTTATCAGGCACACTGGGCTTCTTTTCCTGAGAACATCCTGAAAACATGTTTAATAGTACGATTAAGATTACAAAATATTGATTCATTGTTGTATCATGAAGGGTTTTTTAATAAACTTTGATCATAAGCAATATTTATACTGGAGCTTGTACTTTCCTGACCATATTGGCAACCAATTTGCGCGGCGATAAACGAATCAGGAATATCATCCATCGGTTTTTCCATCCGTGTATGGCGATTGTTTTACCTTTCATCATGCTTTTCCATCCATATTCGGCAACTTGTTTCCCTGTGGGTAATTTACCGAAGCGTTTGAACAACTTTGAATGGTCGGCCGATGCATTAACTTCAAAGTTAGTGGTTGTCGGGCCAGGACACAACACTGTGACGCTAACTCCACTACCTTTGGCTTCATTGGCTAAGGCTTCCGAAAAAGACAATACATAGGCTTTGGTGGCATAATATACAGCCATTAAAGGACCAGGCATAAAACCTGCTACCGAAGCAACATTTAATATCCGTCCGCTGCCTCTTTTATGCATCTGTTGGTATATGGCTTTGGTCAGCTCTGTCAGTGCCACCATATTCACTTGCATCATGTCTGCTTCGGCGTCAGCGCCGGTTTGATCAAACGGACCATATAATCCGAAGCCCGCATTGTTGATCAGTATATCGGGTATCAGGTTGCGGCTGTGTAGTAACGTGGTCACTTTTTCCGCTGCGTCAGGTTGTGCAAGGTCACAACCCACAGCCAGAACTTTTATTGGGTAAAGGGATTCTAATTCCGTTCTTAATTGCATTAACTTTTCGGCACTACGGGCCACTAAGATCAAATTCAATTGATTTGATGCCGCAATGTGGGCAAATTCCAAACCTATTCCGCTGGACGCCCCTGTAATTAATGCATATTGCGTTGACATCTTCTATGGTATTGTTGTTGGGTTTATAGGTTAAAAATAAAAGATTTATTGTTTATTTTTTATCTCTCTTTCCAACTCGTCCAATTTTCTTTTCATGTCGGGTAAATTGCGAACAATGACGTATGATTTCAGGCAATCTTGGTAATCCAGTGCCGGTGAGCCAAGCACAGTTTTATTTGGTTGTTTGATACTTGAATTAAGTCCCGACTGTGCTCCAATTTTGGTGCCATCTGCAATAGTAATGTGACCTGAGAGTCCTACCTGCCCACCAAGCATACAGTTTTTACCGACTTTGGACGATCCGGATATGCCTGTTTGTGAGGCAATCACAGTATTTTCGCCAATTTCGACATTATGCGCTACTTGAATCAAATTATCTAATTTCACGCCGCGACGAATAATTGTGGAACCCATGGTAGCACGATCAACACAGGTGTTAGCACCTATTTCTACGTGATCTTCAATCACCACATTACCAATTTGCGGCACTTTTTTGTAGTCGGTATTGGCTTGCGGGGCAAATCCGAATCCATCGGCGCCAATAACTGCACCAGCATGTAATACACAATCATTACCAATCACACAATCACGATAAATCTTTACTCCGGGGTGTAATATCGTGTTGTCTCCAATACGCACATTGGCGCCAATAAAAACTTGTTGGTGAATTTTTACATGATTCCCCACCTGTGCATCCTCTGCTATATACGAAAACGCTCCGATAAAAACATTTTCGCCTATCCTAGCTGATGCAGCAACAGATACAGGTTCTTCTCGTCCAGATTTTTCCTGTTGTGAAGATGCATATAGTTCGAGCAGGGAAGCGAATGCCTGATAAGCATCATCCACTTTGATTAAAGTGCATTTAACAGGATGTTCCACCACTTGCGCCTTATTGATAAGAACAATGCTCGAATTGGTTTCGTACAGGTATTTTTCGTATTTGGGATTAGCTAAAAAGCTCAATGCGCCGGGATGACCTTCTTCTATTTTGGCAAAAGTAGAAACAGCGGTGTTTGGGTCGCCTTCGATTTCTCCGTGCAGAAACCCTGCAATCGTATGTGCTGTGAACTCCATGGTGTAATCATTTTTAATATGGACAAAATTAAAAGATTTTTTTGAAAAGCCGAATCAAATGATCCATTTCGTTTGCGGATAATCCCGTCATGTGAGGTGAATGCATCAGATAATGTAGCATGACACTATCTAAAGTTTTACGCTCTATTCAGAAAAACAACCTTAAGGATTAATTGTTGGTAGCATAAAATCAATAAGTAGGTTTTATCTTAAAATTGCTTACTTTTGTTACTTATTGAAGCCATTGAGACGCATGAATGCCAAATTATTTGTAGTGTTTATGTTTTATTCAAATTCTAATTAAATACAAAGATATGAGCTTTTTTATCATGGCTTTGCTGATTGTTCTCCTCGATATATTGACCGTGTGGGGAATCAAGCAAGTTTTTCCAAGGTTTAGTTTTCGTTACCGAAAAGGTATTTGGGTGGTTTTTGCCATTCAAATATTTCTTTCATTGGTCATTGTTATCGGTGGATTCTTTCTAAAAAACCATACTCGCGATTACCATTTATTTGCCACCTACTACTACCTGTTTGGGGTGATGTTGGTGGTTTATTTGCCTAAAGGGTTATTTGCTATTTTTCTGATTTTTGATAGCTTGGCAGCGGCTATTAGAATTGATAGGCGCCGTCGTCGTCATTTGTCGCCACGTAGATCGCCGCATATATTGGCAAAGGTTGGGTTGATGTGTAGTTTATTACTGATGGGTACCATTATTTGGGGGATTTTGTATGGGCGTTACCAGTATACCATCGAACTGGTTGAAATTCGGTTCAGTAATTTACCGTCTGGGTTTGATGGGTTTAAAATAGTACAAATATCCGATATTCATGCAGGTAGTTTTGCTGGTAGTACAGAACATTTTCAAAAAGCTGTTGATTTGATTAATGCACAAAATCCGGATATTATTGTATTTACAGGTGATATGGTCAACAATTTTGCTGAAGAAGCCTATCCGCTGGTTCCTATATTGTCGAAATTACATGCACAAGAGGGTAAATATGCTATTTTGGGAAATCACGATTATGGAGGATATTATGATTGGGATACTCCGGCCGATCAAGATGCCAACTTGTTGAAACTGGAGCAGGCCATTGTCCAAATGGGGTTTACATTATTGAATAATCAGGCAGTGGTACTTAGCAAAGACAGTGTGAATCAGATTGCCATCGTGGGGATAGAAAACTGGGGCTATAAACTCCGCCATCCCAAAAAAGGAGATCTGGAGCGAGCGACTGAATCAGTACATCATATTCCGTTTAAAATCCTTTTGTCGCATGACCCGTCGTTTTGGGAAGAAAAAATTGCAGGCAAAACCGATATTCAATTAACATTGTCGGGACATACACACGGTATGCAGATGGGTGTCCGGTTGTTGAAAAAAAGATATAGTCCCGCACAACTGGAATATCAGCGCTGGGCGGGTTTATACTACGAGAAAGGTCAGTATTTATACATCAACAGAGGTTTAGGTGTGATTGGATTTCCCGGAAGGGTGGGGATGTCGCCCGAAATAACAGTAATTACCTTGAAAAAGTAAACTATGTACCAGTTAACGATACGAACAAAAGACCATCCGTCGCAGGTATTGATTGGTGAATCGTATTTGAATCTTCCCCATTACTTGCCCAAAGATAAGCGTGTGATTGTGGTTACTGACGATAATATCCTGCAGCATTATGGCGATTTTATCCGTCAATATCCGACTATTGTGATCGGTAAGGGCGAGAAGCACAAAAATATGGTAACGTTGGAGCATATTTATCATCTTTTGTTACATCATCACGCCGATCGGGACAGTTTTGTAGTAGCCATTGGAGGCGGCATTGTGTGTGATGTTACTGGTTTTGCAGCATCTACTTATATGCGCGGACTACCATTTGGCTTTGTGTCGACCACCTTATTATCGCAGGTGGATGCCAGTGTCGGAGGGAAAAATGGTGTAAATTTCGGTGGGTACAAGAATATGGTGGGAACTTTCAATCAGCCGCAATTTGTGCTTTGCGATACGGAAATGACCAAAACACTCCCTCATAAAGAATTTGTTTCCGGTTTTGCTGAGATTGTAAAAGCTGCTGCCATTTGCGATACCGCTTTATTCTCTTATTTGGAGCAACATGCTGATGAAGCCATTGCAGGCGAATCGGAAGTGGTGCGACATCTGGTTATCGAATCTGTGAAAATCAAAGCACAAGTGGTGGAACGGGACGAGCAAGAACGCGGTGAACGTCGCATACTTAATTTTGGCCACACTTTCGGCCATGCGATAGAATTGCAAACGGGTATTGCCCACGGCGAAGCGGTGAGTATCGGTATGATGATAGCTGCCCGTTGGTCGATGGACGAATGCGGATTGCTGCAAAATCAGGCAGATCGTATCAAACAACTATTGATGCGTCTTGAACTTCCGGTAACTACCCAAGTCAAAGCGGAAGATATACTACATGGCTTGGAAAAAGATAAGAAACGCCAGAATGACACGATTCATTTTGTATTGTTGAATGATATTGGTAAAACGGAAGTCCGGCAGATACCTATTGCTGAAATCGAAGAAAAATTACCACATTATTTGGAGTAGTATCTTTAGATAATTGAGTATTTTAAGTATTAATTGTTGTATTTTTAGAAAAATATCATACTCAAAATTTAAGACAGCTATTTTTCCTATCTTATATTGCAAATATTCCAAGTTATTAGAAGGTTTCTAATAACTGAAAATCGGCTATAAATATTCCACAATAACATATTGTGACTACAGGCTTCAGCAGGTGCGGTAGTAAACATCCGTTTCCAGTGTCACGTTTTTCTAATATCGTGTTACCTTCTTTATTTTTCCAGGGAAATATTCATTTCACAAGCGCGGCAATCGAATTCAAGCCGGTAAATATGCCTGTTATCTTGGATAAACAAAGGATCATTCCATTTTTGTTTTGGATGCTGCTTGACAGGGCACATGTCGTATTGATATTTGATACAATGTTTGGTGGTCATCAATATTTTTCCCTTTGGATTTTCTTGCAGTTCAAAAGCATCTTCCATGCTGTCCACACCATATTGCCGGTAAAAAGCTTGAGCATGCCGGTTAGCCACATTCCCGCGATGATCTAATGCCGTAGTGGGAAACGAAACAACATTTGACGAATTGAGATGAACCGGTGTTGCTTGATAATGGTTTAACCTGCATGTTTCGAGTTGCTGCATCACCTGCCGGCGCATATCGTTGATTTCTGCTGTTGGTATAAAATAACCAAAGGAGTCTGGCAGGATAATTTCGTCAGACACAAAAATGCTATTGCCCAGCTT
>JAVBMZ010000122.1:0-8575 GCA_031551935.1 Bacteroidales bacterium | reverse complement strand
TACCTTACATATACGCTACTTCATGGGATGTTTCGACCAACCAGTCCAGCATAATGCGCGCACTGTTCATGGATTTTGTGGCTGATAAAGACGTATGGGATATCAACGACCAGTATATGTTCGGAAAATCACTTTTGGTTTGTCCCATCACCGAACCGATGTACACCAAAGAAATAGGCACCGGTCGTAACATCACTCGTACAGAAGATTTTTCCACGGTTAAATCACGGAAAATATATCTTCCGAAAGGGACAGATTGGTATGATTTCTGGACCTCCCAAAAACAGGCAGGCGGTCAAACCATTCACAGGGAAGCTCCACTTGATATAATGCCGCTTTATGTTAAAGCTGGCTCCATTCTTCCGATTGGGCCTAAAGTACAATACGCAGGTGAAAAGCCATGGGATGACTTGGAAATTCGCATTTACAGAGGAGCTAATGGAAGCTTTACGCTGTACGAAGACGAATTTGACAATTATAATTATGAGAAGGGGCAATATTCGGAAATCACCTTCCTTTGGAATGATTCGTCTCGCACGTTAACCGTCGCCAACCGGAAGGGAAGCTATCAAGGCATGTTACAACAACGTAATTTCAAAGTAATATTGATTGAACCGGAAAAAACGAATCAACCCCGGCAAATAGCTTATAGTGGCAATAAAATTTCTATAAAATTATAAATTTCGACTCCTATGAAAATATTCAAAAAAATGATAGTTATTACGATAGCTTCCTTGTTGACAGGCACATCAATGGCGCAAAATCCAATCATTCAAACCAATTACACAGCTGATCCAGCACCTATGGTATACAACAACAAGGTGTATCTATACACTACCCATGATGAGGACGGCTCTACCTGGTTCACCATGAACAATTGGCGACTATATACTACTAACGATATGGTAAACTGGACTGATCATGGAGTTGTACTCAAATACACAGATTTCCAATGGGCTAAAGGGGATGCCTGGGCATCCCAGTGTATCGAAAGGAATGGCAAATTTTATATGTACGTACCATTGATTACAAATATTAACAATCGGGGAGCTATTGGCGTCGCCGTAGCAGATAGTCCTTACGGGCCTTTTTACGATCCATTGGATAAACCGTTAGCACAAACTGAATGGGGAGACATTGATCCGACTGTTTTTATCGATGACGATGGACAAGCTTACCTCTATTGGGGTAATCCTAATCTCTATTATGTAAAATTAAACGAAGACATGATCTCCTATGAAGGAGAAATTGTAAAAGTGCCCATGACAGTGGAATCTTTCGGCAAACGTGATGGAGATGCCCAAAGGGCTACTTTATATGAAGAAGGTCCTTGGTTATATAAACGCAACAAACTTTATTACTTATTCTGGCCGGGTGGTCCCCTGCCCGAGCACATCGGTTATTCGACCAGTAATAGCCCGACTGGTCCGTGGAAATACGGAGGTGTTGTGATGCAAGCTCAAGGAGGAGCTTTTACAAATCACCCGGGAATTATCGATTTTCGGGGAAAGACTTACTTTTTCTACCACAATGGAGCATTGCCCGATGGTGGTGGATTCAACCGTTCGGTATGTGTTGAAGAACTGGTTTTTAAACCGGACGGCTCTATCCCGCAATTGAAAATGACAGAAGGGATTACCCAAGGGATTGCCACGTTAAACCCTTATATAAAAACCGAAGCGGAAACGATTGCCTTTTCCAAAGGATTCAAATCATCACAGAACAACCAGGTAGGCATATTTGTAACGGCGAATCAAAATGGAAGCTATATCAAAGTACGCGACGTAGACTTTAGGAATAAAGGTGCTTCGAAATTTACAGCTCGGGTGGGAACTACACACAATGACCCCATAACCATGGAAGTTCGGCTGGATGGTATCGACGGAGAATTACTGGGATCATTACGGATTCCACGTACAGGCGGTAGCGACCGTTGGGCTTTGCGGAGTATCAATGTGCCGAAGGTAACCGGAATACACGACCTATACTTTTTGATCAAAGGAAAGCCAGCCAGCCACCTGATGTATTTTGACTACTGGATGTTTGCAGAATAGAATTCTTATTATCCTGCTGAATTTTTTACCCCGTATCGACTATGATGGTTGATACGGGGTAAAAAGTCTGTTTTGAATCATTCTATATAGTAAGCTACCTTTGGCCAATTTTGCAATCTAGTGATTAATAGGTGCATTATTTAGTGACATTTTTGTTTTTTAGAAACCAAATATAGCAGTGTCTAATAAAATACTTATATAGTACTAAAGATGTTCTCATTAATATATTAATAACTTTTTATATCACCATAAATATGGCAAACAAAATTTAAATTAAACAATGCTACAGGTGTTGTTATTTTTTTGTAGATTTCATAATTTTATATGATTCGAACTTCTTCCCCAATTTAAGACAAAAATAATATCAAATTTCGATATAAAAAAGAGCATTTTAGCGTTTTTTTCATAAATGCCGACACAATGCAGCATTTAGAATTTTGTGTTTCAAAAAATATTTTTACTTTTGTGCCATATAACATAAATTTGCCCTATGAGTGATATTCAAATTGGATTATTGTTGTTGGCCGTCGGGTTTCCGACTGTTTTTTTTATTCTATATCTGGTCATCATCCTTGGAAAAGGGTTAATATTGGTTGTGAACAAATATGCTCCGGAAGAAACACCCAGCACAATAGCTCCAGTAAAAACAAATACTCAGGCACAAATATCGTCAGGCAAGTTATCAGCTATTGTGTCGGTTGTCCAGCACATCACCGGCGGTAAAGGCCATGTGACGAAAGTTGAAAAGTTATAATGTGTCCGTTTTACTCCTAATCACCTATCCATGAGAAAACTATGTTTTTTTTCTGATGAGGTTTCGTGTGTGAACACAATTTGTATGTGTAAATAATTTTAATCATGAAGAAAGAGATAAAATTTAGTTTAATGTACCGGGACATGTGGCAGTCGGCCGGAAAATATGTTCCAAGGGTTGACCAATTGATTCGTGTTGCTCCTGCTATCATCCGAATGGGATGTTTTGCACGCGTCGAAACAAACGGTGGTGGGTTTGAACAAGTAAACCTGCTATTCGGGGAAAATCCAAATGTAGCGGTACGCCAGTGGACAAAGCCTTTCCACGAAGCCGGTATTCAAACACATATGCTCGACCGTGCATTAAACGGACTGCGTATGAGTCCTGTACCAGATGACGTGCGCCAATTATTCTATAAAGTGAAAAAAGCCCAGGGAACTGATATCGCCCGCACCTTTTGCGGATTGAACGATGTACGTAACATTGCCCCATCCATCAAATATGCGAAAGCCGCAGGAATGATATCACAGGCAGCACTTAGTATCACCGAATCGCCCATTCATACGGTAGAATATTACACCAAGATGGCATACGAATTAATCGAACTAGGTGCCGATGAAATTTGCATCAAGGATATGGCTGGTATTGGCCGCCCTGTATCTCTAGGGAAAATAGTGGCTAATATCAAAGCCAAATATCCGAACATTCCTGTGCAATACCACAGTCATGCAGGTCCTGGTTTTAGTGTAGCCAGTGTATTGGAAGTATGCAAAGCCGGTTGTGACTATGTAGATGCAGGTATGGAACCGCTTTCATGGGGTACAGGTCACGCTGATATCCTGACCCTGCAAGCTATGTTGAAAGATGCTGGTTTTCAAGTACCAGAAATCAACATGGAAGCTTACATGGAAGTTCGTGCATTGACTCAAGAATTCATGGATGATTTCCTTGGGTTATACATTAGCCCTAAAAACCGCTTGATGAACTCCTTGTTGATTGGACCCGGATTACCCGGCGGCATGATGGGGAGTTTGATGTCCGATCTTGACAATAATCTGGCAAGCATCAATAAAACACGTGAAAAGAAAGGACAACAGCCTATGACGCAGGATCAACTATTGATCAAACTTTTCGACGAAGTAGCTTATGTTTGGCCTAAAGTAGGTTACCCACCATTGGTAACGCCTTTCAGCCAATATGTAAAAAACTTGGCGTTGATGAACGTTATTCAGATGGAAAAAGGCAAAGAACGCTGGAGCATGATTGCCGATGATATCTGGGATATGATTCTTGGTAAGGCTGGTCGTTTACCCGGACCTCTCGATCCTGTCATTATTGAAAAAGCGAAAGAAGAAGGACGTGAGTTTTTTACCGGTGATCCGCAAAGTAATTATCCGGATGCATTGGATAAATTCCGTTCGCAAATGCGTGAAAAAGCATGGGAAACCGGACAAGATGACGAAGAATTGTTCGAATATGCCATGCATCCATCTCAATACGAAGCTTACAGATCGGGAAAAGCCAAAGTTGATTTTAAAATAGATGTAGCAAAACGCCGTGCCGAAAAAGAACAGAAAGAACGGCCAACAATTACAGCTGAATTACCGACTACTCCGCAAATCATGACTGTGGACGTGAACGGTGAAAAATTCCGTGTGAAGATTGCCTACGGAGATACTGCCGATACGACAGCTGCTTCTACACAAGTTGCTCCTGCTCCTCCTGTTGTGCCTTCGATTGCACCCGCAGCCTCGTTTGCCATGACTGGTACGCACGAGTTATCATCTCCTCTCGAAGGAAAATTTTTCCTGACAAAGAATGCATCAGAAACTGCTGTAAAGGTAGGTGATGAAGTTATTAAGGGACAAGTAGTTTGTTATATCGAAGCCATGAAAACCTATAACGCCATTCAGGCCGATGCCGATGGACGAATTGTTGAAATAAGTGTGCCCAATGGAAGCACTGTATCAGAAGATGACGTGCTGATGAAATTCATTAAAGCCTGATGAATCATATTTTTGAAAAATTGTATGATATGACTGCGATTAGCAATATCGTTGCTGAACCGCAGTTTTTAATCATGTACGTGCTGGCCTTTGTGTTGCTGTACCTTGGCATCAAAAAAGAATACGAGCCGTTACTGTTGGTTCCTATCGCCTTCGGAGTATTGCTGGCCAACTTTCCAGGTGGCGATATGGGCGTAACACAAGGTTTAGAAAATAAAGAGATTTTGCATATTGCCAAGGAAAACGGATTGATGAACTTCCTGTATTATCTGTTGATAAAAACTGGATTTCTTCCCCCGATCATTTTTATGGGTGTAGGCGCATTAACCGATTTTGGCCCGTTATTAAAAAATCTTCGATTGGCTATTTTTGGCGGTGCTGCTCAATTAGGGATATTTTCCGTGTTGTTGATCTCTATTTTGTTAGGCTTTACTCCAAAAGAAGCAGCTTCATTAGGTATCATTGGCGGTGCTGATGGACCAACAGCAATTTTTACCACCATAAAACTGGCTCCACACTTATTAGGCCCCATCGCTATCGCGGCATATTCATACATGGCCTTGGTTCCGGTGATTATACCCCTGGTAGTTCGCTTGACCTGTACCAAGAAAGAGTTGTCTATCAATATGAAGCAACAAGATAAGCTTTATCCCAATAAGACCGAAATCAAAAATATGCGCGTGTTGAAAATTATTTTTCCAATTGCAGTTACTACGGTAGTAGCTATTTTGGTTCCATCAGCAGTTGCATTGATCGGAATGCTTATGTTCGGGAATCTTGTGAAAGAAATTGGTGCAAACACCAGTCGTCTATTTGAAGCCGCATCGAATGGGATATTGAACACAGCCACTATTTTCCTCGGGCTATGTGTTGGTGCAACTATGACGGTAGATGCATTTTTAGAATGGAAAACCATCGGAATTATTGTAGGCGGATTTCTTGCTTTTGCTCTGTCTATTTTTGGCGGGATTATTTTTGTGAAACTGTTCAATCTGTTTGGTAAAAAGAAAATTAATCCTCTGATCGGGGCAACAGGTTTAAGCGCCGTACCTATGGCTTCACGTGTAGCTAATGATATTGCAACCAAGTATGATCCCAAAAATCACATATTGCAATATTGCATGTCAAGCAATATATCGGGTGTGATTGGTTCAGCGGTTGCCGCAGGTATATTGATTTCATTCCTTGGTTAAAAGAAACTTCGAGACAAATAGTAGTAGTAAAAGTCATAAAAAACCGGAACTTTTAACGTTCTGGTTTTTTATTTATCAAAATTAACCTAAAGAATTAAGGTGATTACCAACAACCAACGTAAAGTATCAATATTTTTTTAACTTTGTCCCCGATTATACCAAACATCGGTAATGAACTTAAGAAAAATAATCCTGTGCCTTCTATGGGGCTTCTTATCCATCACCCTATTCGCACAAACATCACGGATCGACAGCTTAGAGTATGTGCTGACGACATACACAGGTGATAATGGAGCCAAAACAGATTTATTAAGAGACCTTTCTTTTGAATATCGTGATCTCGATCCGCAAAAGTGTAAGGAATACGCTGAACAAGCGCTGGAATTGGCTAAAAAAATAGGTTCCAAACCTAAAGAAGCTGCTGCATATAATGCTCTGGGAATCTATTATTATTACGTGGATATGCCTTATCCGGCTTATGTTAATTATAAAAAAGCTGAAAATCTATTTCTAACATATGGATTGTGGAATGATGTGAAAGAAATTTATTATAATCTAATGCATCTTTTTATTTTTATCCAAGATGGGGAAAACGCGACTCATTATGCCAATAAATTATTGGATATAGCTATCAAAGAGGGCGATTTGTCTAATGAAATAGATGCACGATACATCTTAGGTTCTCTTCAGTTCCAAAATCATCCGGGACAAGAAGAGTTAGAGTATTATCTGGATTTATACCAAAAAGCTATCCCGTTAAACAACCATATCACCTATGTAGTATCCTTATTTTGTGGAGAATCTTATGTCCGTATGAAACGTTACAGGGAAGGTTTACCATACCTGCATCATGCACGTAAATATTTCGAAACTCATGAGGAATCTGGATATGCAATGGAAGCATACAGCCGGCTTGTTGATATTTATACATTGATGGGGAAAGTGGATTCTGCCGAGCTGTATCTGCAAAAGGTTTTAAATTCGCCGACTATTTATGCATATACCAAAATGCAACTGTTATACGACCAATCAATGCTTGATTCGATAAAAGGCAATTATTGGGGTGCATTAGCTAAATTTAAAGCATTCAAACACCTTGCTGACAGTTTGGCCAAAGACAGAAATACCAATGAGATAGGGCGAATGAAGAATTGGTACGAAATAGAACAGAAAGACAAGGAAAATGAAATGCTACAACACATACACCTGCAACAAAGCAGGTTAATTTTTGCGTTGGTCATCACTTTAGTAGTAATTTTTGTCTTAATCATGTTGATTGCTTATTTCTATTGGCGAAGCATGAAAAAGAATTCGGAATTAAAAGAATTACATGGAGTAAAAGACAAATTATTTTCAGTCATAGCCCACGATTTACGTACTCCCATTGGCGCACTGATGACGATTCTGAAATTAATCAATGAAGACAACTTGGACGCCAAAACCCAAACAGAACTGCTCAAAGGGATTTCGAACAGGGTAGATGACACTTATGGATTATTGGACAATCTGCTTTGTTGGTCTAAAAGCCAGATGCAGGGCATTACACCATCACCCACATATTTTGACATACAAGCTGCAAGCCATGCCGTAACAGATGGCCTCCTGGGAATTATCTCCGAAAAACAGATCTCTATATTAAACCGGATTAAAGAACAGCAGGTATATGCCGACAAAGATATGCTTGCGGTTGTTATCCGCAATTTGATAACCAACGCCCTTAAATATTCTTTCGTGGGAGGGGAAGTAACACTCGATTCAAAGTTGTCAGGTAACATGCTTGTTATATCCGTACACGACAACGGCATAGGAATGACACAAGACACACAGAATAAATTATTCAAACTTTCGGAAACGAAGAGTCAGCGTGGTACCAACAATGAAAGCGGTACCGGCTTAGGTTTGGTACTATGTGCTGATTTTGTCAAAACCAATGGAGGAACCATATGGTTTGAATCTACTGTAGGAAAAGGAACGGCTTTTTTCTTCACTATTCCATGCAAGTCAAAAGAAGATGCCAACAATACATAAAAACCAACATCAAAATTGCTCAATGTTGAATAATTGTATATCTTTGCACCCGCAAATGGGGGTATAGCTCAGTTGGCTAGAGCGTTTGACTGGCAGTCAAAAGGTCAGGAGTTCGATTCTCCTTATCTCCACCAGTAAAATCAAGCTTTGCAAAAATAATGCAAGGCTTTTTTATTTTATGCGCCCACAATTTGTCTACAAGACAGGTTGATATTATCAAAACGGGTATGATTACAGCACGATGACTCAGAACCATTCAATCGAATGTTTATTTTATCATTCCCAACTTTCCATAAATTCATGATACGTTCCACAATTTGACAAGCACAACAATGTGTAGTGTATAGTCGAGTTACGGTATTGAGCGCAACGAAATTGAAAAATAGCCAAGAATACTTTCGAGACAATGGGCGGATTATTCAAAAAGGATCGTTACACGTTAAACTTAAACGATATCATTACTGCCATAGAACAAGTATATCGATGATGTTTTAATGAAAATGTTTCATATTGTATCATTTTTTGCAGATATAAAAAAAA
>JAVBMZ010000083.1:0-17721 GCA_031551935.1 Bacteroidales bacterium | reverse complement strand
ACCGTTCGGTTGTTATATACCAACAGTTTTCGTTGCAAGTGAAGGAAGATGCCTCGTGAAAGCACTATCTTTTCCAAATCTTTTCCTTTGCGGATAAATGTCTCCAAAGAATCTTTGTGGCTTACGCGGATTACGTCCTGTTCAATGATCGGTCCCGCATCCAATTCGCCAGTGACATAATGACAAGTGGCCCCGATGATTTTTACACCACGTTCATATGCCGCATGGTAAGGCTTTGCTCCTGCAAAAGCCGGTAAAAAAGAGTGATGTATGTTAATGACTTTATTGGGATAATATTTCAGAAAGTCGGCAGACAATACCTGCATGTAACGCGCTAATACCACGAAATCGATTTTTGCTTCTTGTAATAACCGCAATTGTTCGGCTTCCTGTTCTGCCTTATTTTCTTTGGTAACAGGCAGGTAATGAAATGGAATTCCGAATCGCTTGGCAATGGGCTGCATGTCGGGATGGTTGCTGATGATCAACGGGATGTCGACTTGCCAATCACCCGATTCCCAACGTGACAGGATGTCGTACAAGCAGTGCGACATTTTGGATACAAATACGGCCATGCGCGGTTTCTGTCCCGAAAAATACAACTCGAACTCCATGTTGTATGAAGCAGCAATCAGCGTTTGAAAATAATCAGAAATTTTGTCTTTCGGAATCGCGAAATTGTCCAAATCCCACTTTAAACGCATGAAAAACCGATCGATGTTTCGGTCGACATGCTGTTCGAGTGACACAACATTACCACAGTTGCTGTGGATAAATTCCGTTACTTTCGCCACGATACCCGGTTTATCAGGACAGTGGATGAGAATGATTGCCGTATTTTTCACGCCGTATTTCTATTAAAAACGACACAAAGTTAGAAATTTTGACAGGCGTTTTTAAAAGCAATTGAAAATTAGCGTCTGTCAGATTACGTCCGAATAAACCTGTTCATTCGGACAACTTATTCAGGTTGGCAAATCACACTAAATCAATATGATACATTAAAGTAAAAACGTCTATTATTTAACGGCAAGTATCTAACTTCGTTGAGGACTATGAGTGGATGTAAGACTTTTGCGCCACAGGTAATCACAAATTCTGTTCAACGGTGAGTAATTCTTAAACACGAATTAAGGTTGTGAAATCACAATGTGATTTCACAACCTTAATTTTTCTTACTGCAGATATGATTTTGAAAAACAGTAATTTACGAAACCAGGCATATGACTTGTATGCATAAAGGTAGAATAATAACCCTTAAAAATATAAAGTCATGAAACGAGTTTTCACCATCAGTATCGCGGTTCAGATTATCATCCTGCTAGGCTGCAAAAATAACAGCAAACAACCGGAAGGAGGAACCGCAGAAATAAGACCCGAAACATTGGTCAGTACCGAACCTCCTCACGACACAGTCATCATCATCCAAGAAGTGGCACCGAAGTCACCAAAGTTCAGCATCGCTATGATCCAGGTAAATACTCCTGAGTATGACCCAGTGCAATTCGTCAATGCTGCATTGAATAGATCCGATCGGCCTATCGATTTAGGTCTTAATCCATTGACTCCCGCCTCAACCAATCTGATAGAGGGTGGTTATGCTAACATCGACTATTATCCTGACAATTCAAACATCGGTAACTACAGTGATTACCAGACTATCAACAATTATTATTTGACTGATTATCCTATATACTATATTCACGATCATTACTATTTCATTGATAATTACTGGCCTCCATACATTTGTCCTCCACCTTACAGGCCGCCTCATAAACCTGTAGTACCCAAACCACCTCATAAGCCTGAACCGCCCAGACCACCTTACAAACCCAATCCTCCTAAGCCTATAGAAAATCATAGGGATTCGAAAAGGCCGGTACTTCCTGACCCTGCAAGACCTCAGTTTGACGACTTAACCAGAACATCCGATAGATCACCTATCATTAACCTTCCAGCAAAGGGAGATTTAGATAATAGGAATATGATCACCCAACGGGAAAGACAAGAAGCAGACATTCGTAGGCAAAAGGAAACGGAAGAGATACGCCGGCGTGAAGCGCAAGAACAGGCCAATCGAGAACGAAGGGAAGCAGAACATCGCCAACAACAGGAAGCCCAGGAACGAACCGATCGTGAACGGAGAGAGGCAGAGTCGCGACGCCAGCAAGAAGAAGCACAAGAGCGTGCTGACCGTGAACGCAAAGAAGCAGAGTTGCGACGTCAGCAGGAAACCCGGGAACGTGAAAATCGCGAAAGACAAGTTGCAGAAGCTCGTCGCCAGCAACAAGAAGTTCAGGAACGAGCCGATCGTGAACGCAAAGAAGCAGAATCACGGCGTCAACAGCAAGAAGCCCAAGAGCAAGCAAATCGTGAAAGGCAGGAAGCAGAATCACGTCGTCAACAACAGGAAGCTCAGGAACGAGCCGATCGTGAACGCAAAGAAGCAGAAAGTCGTCGCCAACAGCAAGAAGCCCAAGATCGAGCAAATCGCGAAAGGCAGGAGGCAGAAAGCCGTCGTCAGCAACAAGAAGCACAAGAACGGGCGAACCGCGAAAGACAAGAAACCGAATCACGCCGCAGGCAACAAGAATCCGTGGAACGTGCTGATCGTGAACGGAGAGATGCTGACATACGCCTCCAGCAACAGGAAGCTCAGGAACGAGCAAGCCGCGAAAGGCAGGAAACAGCCCATCGTCAACGTTAAATCGAAGCATAGCATGACAACATTTCTACAAAAACAATACAATAATCTTAATTACAATAAATCATGAAAAGGTCAATATTTTTTATGCTTGCCACATTGATATTTATCCTGATGGCATGTGAAGGCACTGAAGGACCAATGGGGCCAATGGGACCGAGGGGACTGGATGGATTTGACGGCAGGGATGGTAAAGACGGCCAAGACGGGGAAGGTGTTAACTGGTATACAACTTCTTTTACTATCTATGGAGATGAGTGGCAACTAAAAGGAAATCCAGGAGACTTGAATTCTTACTTCTACGTTTATAAGCCACTGAACAGGCTTACAGAATTTGTCTATAAATGGGGGACGGTAATTGCCTATATCGAGGTCGAAAAAGGGGTAAAAAATGGGATGCCGTATGTATTACATTTAGGTGAGGGATCTCATGATAAGGAATTCCTCTGGATTCAAACATATGATTTTGATTTCGTCGTGGGCGAGATCGGGTTTTATGTAACATATTCCGATTTCAATACGAAAATCCGTCCGGGCACCGAAATTTTTCATGTTATATTGATGTGGTAATAGTTACGGGTGATGTGTAGCGAATAACAGGATTTTTGACACTCGTAATTTGTATCAATATTCATTACAGCCAAAGATGGCTCTAAGATTAACCATTAAATAAACGGAAATGAAAAAGATTTTATTCGTCACGATGCTCGCGGCAATCTTGCTCGGAGCGAACAGTTGCAAGACGTTAAACAGTGCAGCGTTAAATCCTAAAATGAAGAATGAAAAATTATTGCCTCCTCTGACCCCAGTAGTGGATATGGAAAGTTTCGGCTCCATATTCGGGATTACACAAACGTACGTATCATCGCCCGGTTTTACCACTATGACCATGACGGCTTATTCTAATCCTGTGTTGAATGATATCAATGTCATTTTCCGAAGGGATGTAAGCGAAAATATATGCACCGGTTTAGTTGGAAATAAAGGAACTATCAAATGCCGCGCCATAGTCGGAGTGCAGGAAGCGGGTGGAATTGGATGGCTTGTAGCATCAGGTCTTACGTTGTTCATTCCCAATCTGCTGGGAATGCCTCTATGGAATATTAAGTCAGAACTGCAGGTGGAAGCGATGATTTTTGACGCCGACAACATTCTGATAGGACAATACATGTCCGATAACCACTACCAAAATACTTATGCAGCAGCGTATTGGGGTTATAACCAACCCGACAGAAAAAATGTAAGAGATATTTTTACGGCCTGTATGGAAGATATCAAACGCCGGATCGCCAATGATTATGACCGGTTAAATGATGTCTTGAAATAGTATTCATTATTTTATCCATCAATTAAATTTTATCAAAATGAAAAAATGTTTCATAGTTTTAATCAGTCTTTCATTACCATTATTTTTGAAAGCACAAGAAGTTGAAAAACAAAAAGAAATGGGAATCGTTTTTAGCAACCCGGATAATTTCGGATTAACTTTTAAAACCGGAACCAATAAGTCCCTATGGCGGTTTACCACCTTACATATGTCAGGAGGTAAAATTGGCTGGGATTCCGATCAGTCCGATGATAAACATAATAGCTTCGGGGTTTGGTGCAGCATCGGGAAAGAAGTCCGTAAAGACATTGTTGAAAAATTGGAATTAAGGTTCGGTGTCGATTTGTCATTTTCTTATTTGTATCAAAAATCAGATCATAAAGATAAAACAGATCCTTATTATAACAATTATTTCAAACACAAGATATATTATCCTGGTATTAATCTTGTCTTTGGGTTATATTATAAATTGAGTGATCACTTCATTATAGGTGCAGAATTATTGCCTTATTTTAGATATGAAATAGGGAAATCGGTTTCAAGCAGGTTTTGGCTCAATAATGGTGATGAGGTAAAGACCGACATATCAGGCTTTAGTTATGGATTATCAAATTCTTCAGTCCAGTTATCATTGGTGTATAGATTCTAATTAGTACCGTACCAAGCATTATCTGTATTAATTACGACTTGATCTGACACTGTCGGGCCTTTCATATTGACCTGACAGTGTCCTTAGTATCTTCCAATGTCAAAAAGCCGATGACAGAGTCGGAATAGGTTTAAACAGTACAATGCAGAATCGCATACCATCGATCTTTCTACTATTTCCACTGGAAATAAAAGATATCGAATGTTTTATTAACATACACGAAATCGGACATTTCGCGAAAGAAGCTTTGGATCAAATTGCTTAAGAAACGAGCTGTCGCAATCGACTGTGACGTGGTAACCCAATTACGGCAGGCCAGGCGAGGACATATAAAAGTCAGCTTTTACCGAATAATCCATGCCTTGAAATGTTTGTTTGAATACTTTCTCTATGGGTTTTTCCTGTTCGAATATATCTTGACCTTTATCATCCGATCGGATTTGATAAATGATGCACGCACTTCCATATATTTAAACTGTTTCCTAATCCATAAGGTTTTTATATTTTTGCGCCGTTAAACAGCAAAACATCAATGAAAATATTTGCAACCGTTGGACTCTTGATTATTTCCAATATCTTCATGACCTTCGCATGGTATGGTCATCTGAAATTCAGAGAAATAGATTGGTTCAACAATCTGGGTTTACCGGCCATTATCTTTATCAGTTGGGGTATTGCGCTTTTTGAGTATTGTTTTCAAGTACCAGCCAACCGCATTGGATTTGATGGCAACGGCGGTCCTTTTAGCCTTTGGCAACTCAAGGTAATACAAGAAGTAATAACACTCGTTGTATTTACCGTTTTCACCACGCTTATTTTCAAAAACGAAACATTCCGTATTAATCACTTGATTGGCTTTGTATTCTTGATTTTAGCAGTATATTTTATTTTCAAAAAGTAGTTTGCAGTCAGCTTCCAAGAAAGACACCGAACAAATAGCAAGCTATTTCTACCAAGGCCAACGTATCTACTTTTGTTTTTTCCAGGCTGCTTCACCTGTCTGGTAGGCGAGATCGCCATTGCAAAGACGCCTTTTATGGTCATGATAGTCTGTTTGAGTTTGAATCATCAGCCTCTCTGACACTGATTAAAAAATAGCTATTGTTGACAATTTTATAGTGATTTTTAGCTATTTCATAGCGAAAGATCGCTATTTATATGTTGTTTTTAGCTATTTTATCGTGGTTTATCGCTATATAATAGCGGAATTTAGCTATTTTCATTTTTGCGTTCACTTCATAAACCAACATATCAGCTAAACCCATAGAGATTAAAAGCATTCATATACATATTAATTGTTGGCTATGCAGATGTACAATATTGATATCGAGCTCATCAAACTCA
Source organism: Bacteroidales bacterium (assembly GCA_031551935.1). Classification (GTDB taxonomy): domain Bacteria; phylum Bacteroidota; class Bacteroidia; order Bacteroidales; family UBA4181; genus JAIRLS01. The sequence goes on along the minus strand of JAVBMZ010000083.1, from coordinate 11,697 downwards.
ATATATTTCGATCATTTATTTACATGACACCATCAAATCGTATACATCCATCTACTAAAATCGACTAAGATTATACTGCTGGTTTTCTATTTTTCACAATTAAGTGATAAACAAAGCGAAATAATGCCGTTAAAAGATAAATAAATATTGTTACCATCAGAACAATAAACAACTGTGTATATAACTCCCTGAAATTTGTATCAAAATGTATGATAGCATAAACATTGATACACACTGCTAATAAGAAACTGATCAAAAAATATTTTATTTCTCTTTTTTGCTGTTTTACTGTGATGACGATATCTTTCATGATGTGGCAAAATTTAAATATGGAATCTTATACTGATCAGGAAATTGGATAATACGTTGTTCTTCCATTGCTTGTATGCCTAACAATGCCAATACAGAAGAATAATAAGCCTCTTCAACTAGATTAATAGCCGGCTTACCAGTGATGACAGAATTACAAAATGCCTCCACCAGTTGTTCCGATCCATCATTCAACGCACCAACAGAGGATGAGCCATCGTTTTGTGCCATTCTTTCCAAAATATATTCTCCCCGATCTTCTAAAGCCGTTTCAGGAACCCAAGTTGGACCTGCAAAAGACACTTTATCGAAAACGCTATGCTCTATCTGATTGATCAGTTGCAAAATACCAGGAGCAGGCTTTACTTCTTCAAAATAGTATTTTCCTTTTTCTAACTCCATGGTTCCTTTGTTTCCCAGGATTTGTTCCTCCAAACCATTGAATTTATTAGATATAATAGACTCGTACGTCATCTTAATCCCGTTTTTGTACCGATAAATAAGGTTCACATCATCGTAAACCTCTCGGCCATCTTTCCAATATACGATATCGCCACAACCCATCACTGTCTCGGGTATCATTTTGAGCGCCCAGTTACCCACTTGTAACTGATGAGTGGCCAGTTCTGTCATAAGACCACCCGAGTATTCTTTATACAAACGCCAATTGATCTTACGTTCCAAAGATGGATCTTCCACGGGACGACGCCAATCATTATTTCGGAACCAATAGCAACGCATACCCGTAATTTCACCTATCATTCCGGAATTTATCATCTCCATTGCCCGAAGATACTTGGGATCAAATAATCTTTGTTGCCCAACGAATAGCACTTTGCCTGATTCTTTGTATGTACGGTACATGGCCAAACAATCATCTAGTGTTTTCGCCATGGATTTTTCGCAAAAGGTATGTTTCCCTGCCTTCAAAGCATCAATCGTGATATGTGCATGCTCGGAAAGCGGTGTAGCTATAAGCACACCATCTACTTCCGGCAACGACAATACATCTCTATAATCGGAATATGTTTTGGCATTAGGACAAAGGGAGGCTGCATTCTGGAGGTGAGGAGCATAATCATCACAAAGAGCAACAATTTCAGCATTTTGAACCCTCAATAAATGATCAATATGGTACATCCCACGTGATCCGGTACCGATGATTCCCAATCTGGCTTTTGCACCTTTCACTTCGTTTCTGGCCTCGGAAGAACATGAATATAACCAAGGAAAAGTGGAAATCAATAGTCCGCTCCCTCCCATAATTCCTATTTCTTTTATAAAATCTCTGCGCTTCATATGATGAATGGGTATGAAATGATTACAAATGAAAAACGTAACTTGCAGCATCCTTAAAAGTTTCTTTAATGAGCTTGGCAGACTGAGGATCTGCCACCATTAAAGCTGTTGTTAATACTTCCGCATCCAAACTATCATCTGCCACTACCGAAACAATCTTCCGTTCCGAAACAAATGTTCCCAAATGAGGATTTTTGATATGATTTGTATGCCGTGATGTATTGCCGGAAGTCGACAAGGCATTATTATGCAATTCGAATGAATGTAAAGGTTGATTTGGGCAAAAAGGGTTCTCCACTCCTATGTTCCAAGAATTTCCCATAGGATGAGTTCCCACTGCCAATACGGAACTATTTCCCAAATTAATCAATGCCTGTCGAATCCCAGATGTCCGTATTATGTCTTGTATTTTTTTCAAAGCATATCCTTTGGCATATCCCCCCAAATCAAGCGAAACTGATTTATCAGCGAACGACACTGTTTGATGATCTGCATCCAGTTGAACCTTATTGTAATCATCTAAAGTAATGTCAAAATAGCCGAAGGTATATGTGTGATATTGTTTGGCATCAACCAAAATATCCCACAGTTCACCGCTCACTCGAACCGGATGAACGGCTGCTTCAAGATTAACCTTAGATATTTCGCTCGAGGGGTCAAAACGATTGAGCATACGATGCAGTTTCCAGATCTTTAACTCTATTTGCTCCCAAACTGAAAGCAAAAAAGATTTATCTTTCCCCATGAGCAATGCATCTAACCCTGTTCCCATCACATGTAACAGAGATCCATGAAACATCTTCGATTTTTCGTAATACTGGGTATATGGCATCAATGAAGGACTTACCTATTTATCATCAACACATTCTCCTTTTAACTCTATACTTTAAAGTGTCCAACCCTTTATATCCCGATTTCGACGCTACATATCATCACATATGGGAGCTTGAATCAAAGATTCCTCGAAACATTATAAAAAGGAAGAAAGTCTGTGTGTCTTGCGAATAGCCTAATGATAACTTAAGAAAGTTGAAGGCTTATCACTAAGCCTCATGATACTGATTTTATGCATCATAGAGTATGGACAAGAACAACTACAAATATACAAAAAAATTCAGAGAATCATTCAAGCACTCAATTTTTATTTACATTAAAAATTTCATGAGTGTTAAATTTCATCAGCAACAAAAATGTATCTTTGCTTGTTAAGCAAGTATTAAACAATTATCTACAAATCAAGCATTATTATATATTGCAATGTATTCAAAATCAATGATTTATTTTATGAAAATATTCACTTTTATGACGATTGCGTTTGTTTGCATCATAAGTTGTACCACCAGTGGCAGTAGAGGCAAACAATCCATCAATATTACTCCCATCAAGGGATATTTTATTAAAAACACGGTCGAAGATGCCGGAGATATTCAATGTTTCGTGTTTACCGACCAATCGTCTTTTTCGGAAATATGTGGTATGGCGACGACCATGGTTCAAAAACCTGATATGCCTGATTTCGAAAATGATTTACTGGTGGTCATCGCCGGAGCAAGTACCAATCGTCCGACAACGATTGATATGATAGAAGCGAATCTCGAAAAAGGGATTTTAACTATCTTCATCAATGAGGAAGTTGGAGAAGAAGAGTTGACTTACACTTTACGCCCAACGACTATGGCAGCCGTATCGAAAACTGGCGTTAAAAAAGTAGTGATACGTAAAAGCATACAGGAAATATGCTCTATTACCCTGTAATTTTAATTTTTGGAATGGGTGTGGTATGTCACAAATAATAATGCCCGGCAATTACTTTCTAATTGTCGGGCATTATTGATATAAAAATATTTACAGATAACTTGCTATTTTGTCGGCTAACTGTTGGAATTCGTCTGGTGAAAATTTTAGTTTCGGACGACTAAAGTCAATATCGTGAACCCCCTGAATAGGGATTAGATGAATGTGCGCATGGGGAACCTCCAGACCGACCACTGCTACCCCAATACGTTTGCAAGGCACAGCTTTTTCTATGGCTTTAGCCACTTGTTTGGCAAATACCATGATGCCACCTAAATCTTCATCACTCAAGTCGAAAAGATAATCAGTTTCCTCCCTCGGGATCACCAATACATGTCCCGCTGCTATCGGGTTAATATCCAGAAAAGCATAATATTTTTTATTCTCGGCTACCTGATAGCTGGGAATTTCTCCGTTGGCAATTCTTGAAAAGATACTGGCCATGAGCGTTGTTATTAAAATACTAACGTGATATTTCGAGTATTTCGAATTTCATGATTCCGGCAGGAACTTTTATTTCAGCCACATCACCTGCTTTTTTACCCATCAAACCTTTACCAATAGGCGTAGTAATGGCAATCTTGCCTTCCTTAAGGTTAGCTTCCGATTCCGAAACCAGCGTATATTCAACAATCATGTTATTTTTCAGGTTTTTAAGTTTCACCTTATTGAGTATCTGGACACTGGTAGTATCTACGCGTGACTCGTCCAATATCCGGCTATTGCGAATGGTTTCTTCCAATTTATGAATGCGTGCCTCAAGCATACCTTGCGCATCTTTTGCGGCATCATATTCCGCATTTTCCGAAAGATCGCCCTTATCACGCGCTTCGGCAATCTGCCTCGATATGGCAGGACGTTCAACATTGACTAATTGTTCGAGCTCTTTTTTCATCTTCTCGAGCCCTTCTTCAGTGACATACGAAACTTTAGCCATGATTTTTAGTTTTTTGATAAGATAATATAAAACAAAAAAAAGAACTCCGGTGTCCCGGAATTCTTTTCCTAAGACATCAGTTCGATATTTATATTTCTTGCGTTTGTGAAAAAAAGATCATCATAGATACAAAAAAACAACTACTACCCTTCATGCTGCCGAATAATACCTGTTACTTAATACGTTCGTTCAGAAATGGAAAACAGATGATGGAATAGCAATTTCTAAAAGACAAAGTAACATGATTTTTTTGAATCAAACAAATATTATAACGCAAATTTTAGAAAATAAGTTCGTATAGAGAATACATATTTTGTCTGATAACCATTCTTTTTGTATCTTTATGATATTATTTTTGTCGAAATAGTATATCATTATGTCAAAGTTAAGCGCAGGAGATAAAGCCCCCGATTTTAAAGGAAAAAATCAAGACGGTAAAGACATTCATTTATCGGACTATTTGGGAAAAAAGCTCATCTTATATTTTTATCCGAAAGACAACACCAGTGGATGTACGGCCGAAGCCTGTAGTCTACGTGATTCATATGGCGAATTCCGCAACAAAGGGTATGAAATTGTTGGCATCAGTCCGGATACTGAGAAATCACATACAGGGTTTATCCATAAATATCAATTACCATTCACCCTCGTAGCCGACACCGACCACGCCATTGCTACGGCCTATGGGGTATGGGCCGAAAAAAAAATGTATGGACGAACGTATATGGGCATTCTTCGTACTACTTTTGTCATCAATGAAAAAGGCGTGATTGAAAACATCATTGAAAAAGTAGATACGAAAAACCACGCCGGACAGTTATTGGGATAATTTAATCCATTTTCATCATATTTATATCATAACATTAACACATGACGCCTGAACATATCAGAAAAATCTTAGAAGCCGTTCATCAGGGAGAAAAAAGTATTGATTCAGCTCTTGAACAACTAAAGGACCTTCCGTTCACGGATATGGGGTTTGCCAAAATCGACAATCACAGGCAATTACGTACAGGATATCCTGAAGTGATATTTTGTGCAGGCAAAACCATCGAACAGGCTGAAGAAATCATTCGGCTAATGTACAGCCGTGACAGTAACATCTTAGCAACCCGCGCATCAGAAGAATTGTATCGTCGCATTAAGAGTTTATATCCTGAAGCTGAATATCATGTTGCAGCGCGTACCATTACTATCCGGCGACATGAGATTTCGACACCCTCCACTTATATTGCTGTAGTGACAGCTGGTACAGCAGATATTCCGGTCGCGGAAGAAACTGCGGTTACTGCCGAGCTTTTTGGAAATAGAGTAGAACGCATTTATGATGTAGGCGTAGCTGGTATCCACCGGCTATACAGCAGGATAGAATTAATTCGCGGAGGACGGGTTATTGTGGCCGTCGCGGGCATGGAGGGCGCTTTACCAGGTGTCATTGGCGGGTTAGTTGATAAACCTGTCATCGCTGTACCGACCAGTATCGGTTATGGCGCTAATTTTAACGGTTTATCAGCTTTATTAACCATGCTGAATTCCTGTGCTGCAGGAATTTCCGTCGTTAACATAGACAATGGCTTTGGTGCCGGATATCTGGCAAGCCTGATCAACAGAGGATAATAATTGTTATCAAGATCATCGAAAGTTTATGCGAGTCGTCATTCAGCGGGTAAATGAAGCTTCGGTAGTTATCGATGGAAAAGAATTTTCGACGATTGGGCGAGGGTTATTGGTGTTGGTTGGGTTTGCAAACACGGACACAACATCAACGATCGATTGGCTATGTGCCAAAATAGTCAACATGCGTATTTTTTCAGATGCCGAAGGTAAAATGAATTTATCCGTGCTCGATGTAGGAGGCGAAATATTAGCAGTCAGCCAGTTTACACTTTATTCATCTACCCGTAAAGGCAATCGACCATCGTTCATACGTGCCGCGCTGCCTTCAATCAGCGAACCACTATACGATCTTTTTGTGAAGCGTCTGAGTACATTGTTAGGCAAGCCCGTCGCTACAGGTATTTTTGGTGCAGATATGAAAATATCATTGACCAATGATGGCCCCGTAACCATTGTCATGGATACGGAAAATCAGGAATAGTCGTCTAATTTTTGCCCTGAAAATGCTACTATGTCAACTATTTTACCAAAGCGGGCTGGGATAAGTACCTTCTTCAGTTAATTTTTTCAGACGGTTAACTACAAACGAACGATCTTCCTTGTATGTGACACCAAACCATTCCGCCTCGCTACTCAATACTTTCACGCTCGCTTTTTTGGCTTGAATCAATTCGCTCAAAACGGTCGGAATGTAGAGTTCTGCTTTCAAGTTATTCCCGTTTGCACGGATAAACTCTTCAAAAGCTTGCCGTAAATATGAAAAATAAGTCGGTGTAAATCCCCAACAATTCATGGATACGATTTGATCGTCGGGTAACGGTTGGTTAACCTCTTGCGGGTCTTTATAACAAATAACACTGCCGATGCGCTTGATTTGTGTACATTCCGTAACCTCAAGCAGCATCTGGTCGTTGTCAATTTTACAGACACCACGGGATACAAAGCCGTAATCGGACAAAGTACGCGCTAATTGGTAACCTACCATACAATAACTTGTATCGTCATTTTGTTGTTGTGACAAGTATGTCCCCATTTGTTTAAAAGCATCTGCACCATAAAAATCATCGCCATTGATAACACCGAATGGCTCTTTGATGACATCAGCAGCCATCAACACAGCGTGTGCCGTCCCCCATGGCTTTACACGATCCGGATGATAGATAGCCCCTTCAGGCACGTATTCAATTTCTTGAAGTACATATTCGATGTCTATTTTCCCACTATATTTTTTATAAAAAACTTGTTTGAACTCTTCTTCGATGTTCTTCCGAATCACCATGACCACTTTGCCAAAACCGGCACGTATGGCATCGTAAATAGAATAATCGATAATCGTTTCACCATTCGGGCCGAGTGTGTCGATTTGTTTCAGGCCTCCATAACGGCTACCCATGCCGGCAGCCAAAACTAAAAGGGTTGGTTTTGCCACTTTTGTAATTTTATTGATATGATACTTAAACTATAAGTTAAATGATTGTCTTTGCTCCATTTAACTTCTTTAAAAACTGCACAAAACTAGGTAAAGATTTTCTAATTGACAATTTTGTCTCACAACTAGGATGCATTTGAGTGCGTCGCGCCAAAGGTTAACAGTACACTTTTTAAAACTTCCTCCGACGGAAAAACTGCCTGTTCCCTTAATAATTGCACTTCCATATCTTTATCTTTGCTTATTTAGGGCTTCACATGTGGGAATGAATGATTTTCCAATTCCCATTCACTTTTGAATAAACTAAGGTCCATGCAAAGCTGCCTGTTAAAGTACGACCATCTTCAAGTGCTATCGAATAGCCTCCCGATGCAGTAAGCAATGCGGCATTGTCTCCCAAAACGGTAATCTTTTTATTGGAGACATTCATTTTTTGAGACTTGCAACCTTTTATTTTTTCCTTAAAATCTACCATTACTTGATCGAAAGAACGAAAGAAATGTCCATTGATAATGAATCCGGCCTGCAAACTATCGTCCACATTATCTGCCAGCATTTTTGTGTCAAAACTTTCTGCGGCCCTAACGCTCTTTTCAAAAAGCGTAGTAATCTCGGAAGTGATTTTTTCTTTTTGTTCCGTTGTCAATCCCTGTGAATATCCATTTAAACAAATCCACAAAGCAGTAATCATCATCAAAACTACTTTTTCCATTTTTAAACTTTCTTATTCGTGTCGGGCGCAACTTTTAAATTTCCTGACTCTAACGGCTTTGTCAACCATGCTCGCCCACTGGTATTTTCTTGATTATTCTAACATTTTCTTTATTATTCTTTCAATTTCGAGATATTTATCTTCATTCCCACCTGTTGCAAAATGATTAATTTCCCCCTCTGAATCAATAATAACGTGTACAGGGTATGATTGTCCAAATAATTTTACTGCATCTTCGTTTGCTAACGTTTGAGTGTAATTATACTCTCTGCTTTCGAGGAAACGAGTGACATCTTCCTTTTTATTATGTGCGATGGCGACAAATACAACATTGGGGTCCTCTTTATATTGTTCAACCAACTTGTTTAATCCTGGCATTTCGGCTATACATGGACTGCAACCTGTATGCCACCAGTTGACTACAATGGTTTTACCGATTAAATCACGGAAAGATAGTTTTTCTCCATTTAATTGTTCTACGGTTAAGTCGGGAAACATTTTTCTCACTCTTAAAGGATGGTCTATATCAATGATTGTTGCATTTTCGCTTCTGTTACCATTTTCATCTAACCAAATGTACTGAATTTCATCGGTTGACAAATGATGGATTATCTCAAACACAATCATTGTAGTGTCGCCGCTAAACTTATTTCTTATCGTATCTCTACATATATTCAACGATTCGTCTTTTTTCAAACTTGTCAAAATAAATGTAGATTCTATTTGCATCCAATAGCCTGACGTATTACCTTGTTTTCCACTTCCCATGTATATTTGGAAATCATCCAATCCTGTTTCTAATTTTGCGTACGTTTCTGCCTGAAAGAAGGTCTTTGGCAGAGAACTCGGAACAATGTCCAACTCGTCTGAATAGGGAGATAATGTTGTTGATAAATACTGAATCTCTTTTTGATTCATCTGACACGACATAATTCCAATGATTATTGATACCAATACAATTAAATTTTTCATTTATGTTTGATAAAATACCACATTATGTTGATTTTAAATTATTTATATTATTCATATCGCACTGTTGCCACACTTACGTGCAACTCATAAATTGACATAATAAAATTATTAAATTGCGCAAAAAGAATATTCTACAGCCAAATGAATAATTATAGTGCGTGAAAATAAAAAATATTTAAAACACAACAAAATTATACCTTAAAACTGGGATGCATTTATTAAGCTGTCAGTTTTGAGGATTGCGCTGTCTTTTATTTCAAATTCTTCTTAAATGTTATCACTTTCAGAATATCGATCAATTGTTCTTTGTGAGAAATCCTGAAAATCATTGGAAGCAGTTTTCCAACAGGTTTCATTTTATAAAAGTCTTCCTTAATCTTTTCATCAATATCCAATGCTGCAATACCGTCCAAATGCTTTTCGGTGAAATAAAATCCGATTTGAAAATACCCCTCCCACACCGAAAGCCAAAAAACAGTTTTCTTTTCGTTGCTTACCTTGCATAACCAAGACTTCCCGTCTTTGTAATAGTTCCAGTTAAGCGTTAAGGAAAATTCTCCTTGTATCACTTTCATTTCTAACTCTGCCCATACATCATAAACTTGACCAAGTACACTTTTCAAAACTTCCTCCGACGGAAAAATTTCCTGTTCTCTTAATAATTGCACTTCCATATTTTTATCTATTTAGGGCTTGACGTGTGGGAATGAATCATCTTCCAACTATTATCAACTTTTGAATGAACAAAAGTTCATGCAAATCAGCCCGTTGGTGGTTGGGCTTTTCTCTTATTCTCTGTCTGCAAATTTTTGGCATTTGGAAAGTCTGACAAGTGTTTTCGCTATTCTGTCCACTTTCGTTTGCTCTGTCTTTGCTGAATATATCCACTTGACGTAATTGTGTTGTTCACTTTCGTTAAGCGAATTGAAAAACTGCAATGCTTCGGTGTCGTCTTGCAGGCACAACAAAAATTCTTCAGGGACTTCCAACGGTTCATTGTCGGGATATAAAATAATGTGAACATAATCGCCTGCCTGTTTCTTTATTTTTTTTCGGATTTCAGACTTTACGGCTAAAAATAAATCACCCTTCCCAGATGGCATTACATTTCCGGACGGCATTAAATGGTATTTTTTGATTTCATAACCGTCGATACTTCCTCGTACTTTTACCCAACTGAATGGGGCATTTGGATCGGGCGTAATTTCGGGAATAACCGTATATGTCCAACCGTATTTGCCCGGCAACTTTTCAAGCAAATATTGTTTGTCTACCAATGGTGATTCATTCATCATATAGCTATTTTTCATTCACTTTTTTACCAAACTTTCTATTGAAAAAAGAATCTTTGGTTTTGATGATTACCCAGTTTCTGTCCTCCATGTATGCCAAAAATTCTGCCCGTCCTTTTGCTTTAATCATTTCAATTGCTTTACCACGGCTGCTACTCTCAACCCATGCGGCAATCTTAAGCAACAGAGGATTGTACTTTTTGCAATCCTTTGTAGAAAGGTACTTCGTACAATCGGCACAGGTAAAAAATCCATTTTCGACACAACAAGGCTTTACCTGACATTTTTTATATGCAACGGCGGATTTCGCCGAATTGCCTCTGCAACCGTCGCATTTACCGGACGTAAATGCAGGACATTTTTTACAATAAATGCCACAGTACCCAATTAATTGTTCATTGTCAGTCATTTGTTCACTTTGATTTTGAAGATTATTTGTCATTTCTAAAAAAATCTGATTCATTGCCAACCGATACGGTCGCTTGCCTTTCCACTCATAAATTGGAAATTGCGTAAAAATAATATTCAACAGCTAAACGAATGTGAGCCACATCAAATCCTACGCGTCCCATGACCCCAAAGTTAGTCTTAGCGCCAACATTCACATCACTACTACTATTATTGAGTGATACTGATGCTCCTGCTAAAGAATATGCTCCCAACCCAATCCCCGCAAACGGCCTGAATTTATTAGTGGTAAAATGATAGTCTCCTGTGATAAGGAATGATGAGTTCAATTTTAACTCGCCTTCGGCCTTTTCTCCATCTAGAGTTAATGTACGTGCCATCATAGCTCCTTCCCAACGAATGCCTGCGCTAATCTGTGGTGTTACGGAGTATTTAGGTTCTAATGCTACAATCACACCACCACCACCGCCATTGGGTATGGCATATCCCAAACCAAGGTCTACTCTAAATGCTTTGAATTCTTCTGCTTTAGTAATAAAAGCTGTACAAGTTAAAATTACCACAATAAATAACTTTTTCATAATGTGTGTTTTTAAACGGTTAATGATTAAATAATAGATTAATATAATTTAACAAAAGTAAATAAGTTTTTTATGATTTGCAATCCTTCGTATTTTACTGTTAAGTACTGATATAAAGACTGATTTACATAACTTATTGCTCAGTTATTATTTTTGACGCCTCCGCCAATATAGAAATTGTATTTCAATCCCAAATAATTTCTTGAATTGCCAAGCCTGTCTTTACCAGCAAAATTATATTCAACAGCTAAACGAACGTGAGCTACATCAAATCCTACACGCCCCATAAAACCAAAATTAGTTTTATTGCCAGAAATATGCTCACTATTTCCAGAGAATGCCAAAGT
>JAVBMZ010000097.1:0-6452 GCA_031551935.1 Bacteroidales bacterium | reverse complement strand
GGAAATTTACAACAAATACCATATACCTATTGGATTGATTCATTCTAGTGTAGGCGGTACGCCTATTCAGGCTTGGATCAGCGAGGAGGGACTCAAAGAGATTCCACTGTATGCAGCACAGGTCGCCCAATTCAAAGATACAGCTTATTTGAACAATGTCATCAGGCAACAACGTTCGACACAAAGAAGCCGCATGGCAAATGCGTCTCAAACACAATTGGACATGGGGTTGAACAGGCAAACTCCTTGGTACGCCAAAGAATATGTTCCTGAAGGATGGAAGCCCTATTGGCTGCCAGGCTATTGGGAAGATCAAGGCATTCGCAATTTGCACGGCGTAGTTTGGTTCCGGAAAGAAGTTAATGTGCCGGCATCGATGGCCGGTAAACCCGGTAATTTGCATATTGGGCGTATTGTAGATTCCGATAAAGTCTATATCAACGGAGTTCAGGTCGGCGAAAGCTCCTCCCTATATGCCCAGCGAAGATATTCTATTGCCGAGAATATATTAAAAGCAGGCAAAAACTTGGTGGTAGTCCGCGTGACAAATATAGCGGGAAAAGGAGGATTTGTCCCCGACAAACCATATTATTTGGTGGTAGGGAAAGACAGTATCGATTTGCGTGGAGATTGGCAATATAAAGTGGGACAGGCTTATCCTCCGGTACAAGGAATGAGGATGAATACCGACAGGTTTTTCTCCGCTCAAAATGAACCGACAGGATTGTACAACACCATGGTAGCGCCTGTCGTCAACTATGCTATAAAAGGTGCATTGTGGTATCAGGGAGAATCGAATACCAGCAAGCCTCAGGAATATGGCGCTTTGATGAAAGCATTGATCAATGATTGGCGTAAGCAGTGGAATGAACCAAACCTACCTGTGATTTATGCCCAATTACCTGGCTTTATGGAAACACAGTATACTCCTTCCGAAAGTCAATGGGCTGAATTGCGCGAAGAGCAACTAAAAACATTGTCGATGCCATATACTGGCATGGCAGTAACCATTGACATTGGGGAATGGAATGATGTACATCCCCTCGATAAAAAAGACGTGGGCATACGTTTGGCTTTGGCGGCAGATAATGTAGCCTATGGCGATAAAAAAGTAGTGCCAACCGGTCCCCTTTATCAATCGGCCAAACTTGAAGGGAATCATATTATTATTTCATTTACCAGTACCGGAAGCGGATTAATGGCGAAAGATGGTGGAGACTTAGCTCAATTTGCCATTGCCGGGGCTGACAAAAAATATGTTTGGGCCAAAGCTGTTATCACAGGCAACCAGGTAAGTGTGTCCAGCGACCAAATTGCTCATCCCATGTATGTGCGGTATGCTTGGGCGGATAATCCGGATGGTGCCAATTTATACAACAAAGAAGGACTTCCAGCATCACCTTTTGAAGCGAATTTATACGATAATATGCCTCAAACAGCATGGTACAACAGGCAATGCGCAGTGGTGTTGACCTACGATGATGCCCTCGACCAACATTTGGATCTTGTCATCCCTTCGTTAGATTCTTTGGGATTAAAAGGAACTTTCTATGTCATCGGCTCTTCGCAAGTTTTGGCCGACAGGATGCCACAATGGCGCCAGGCTGCCCGCAATGGCCATGAACTGGGTAACCACACCCTATTCCATCCATGTGACGGTAGTCGTCCCGGACGTGGATTTGTAACCGAAGATACCGATTTGAGTCGTTATACATTAAACCGTATCGTCAGCGAAATAAAAGCGGCTAATGTCCTGTTGAATGCGATTGACGGCAAAACGGAACGGACCTTTGCCTTTACTTGTGGAGATAGAACTGTTGGGGATATTTATTTTTATGATGATTTGAAAAACGACTTCGTTGGAGCCAGGGGTGTTATGGCAGGTATTAAAACCGCCGGCGAAGTGGATGTAGATAATATCAATTGTTACATGATCAATGGTCAATCAGCCGAATATATGATTGATTTGGTAAAACAAGCCCAACAGAAGCAAGCGTTAATTGTTTTCTTGTTCCACGGAGTAGGCGGTGGACACAACATCAATGTAACCCTTTCCGAACATCGAAAATTGGTGCAGTATCTCAAAGAGCAGGAAAACCAAATATGGACAACCACTATGGTAGAAGCTGCTGAAAAAATCAGGCAAGTACAATCGAAATAATTGATTCAATGAGCGCTTTGACCTAAATGCGGCCTTTCATGAGAAAAGCAGGTGTATTTTTAATCTTTTTATTAAGTTCCTTTTTTAACCTTCAGGGGCAAGTTCGTTTACCACAGCTGATCAGCGATGGTATGGTTTTGCAACGCGACGCGAAAGTTAATATTTGGGGGTGGGCATCTCCTGGAGAAAAAGTGAATGTGAAATTCATGGGTAAAAATTACAATGCCGTTACCGGAAAAGATGGGAAATGGAAGATTGTATTATCGCCGATGAAACCCGGAGGGCCATACACGATGGACATCAAAGCCAGTAACCATATTGTATTGAACAATATTCTGATTGGCGATGTATGGTTTTGTTCCGGTCAGTCAAATATGGTATTGCCTATGGAAAGGGTAAAAGAGAAATATCCTGACGATATCGCCAATGCCCATTATCCGCAAATCCGTAATTTTTTTATACCTACGGTTTCCAGTGTGGCTAAAGAAGCCGAAGATCTTCCTGCCAGCAAATGGGTGGAGGCTAATCCTACCTCCGTGTTAAGTTTTGGCGCTGCCTCCTATTTTTTTGCACGGCAGATTTATCAAAAATACCGCATTCCTATCGGTATCATCAATTCCAGCGTAGGGGGTACGCCTATCCAGGCTTGGATCAGTGAAGATGGGTTGAAAGAAATTCCATCTTACATGAATCGGATCACCCAATTGAAAGATAGTACTTATGTGAACGGATTGGTTCGCCAAAATAGGATGGAACAAAGGAAGACTACAAGTCATCTCAATTCCATCATAGATGAAGGTTTAAGCGGTCCTATGCCATGGTATGCTGTCCCATATATTCCTGAAGGTTGGAAGCCTTATTGGTTGCCGGGTTATTGGGAAGACCAGGGAATACGAAATTTGAATGGAATAGTATGGTTCCGGAAAGAGTTTGATGTTCCCTCCTCGATGGCTGGTAAACCCGCCAAGTTATTTTTAGGGCGCATGGTGGACGCCGATAAAACTTATGTGAACGGGGTACAAGTGGGTGAAGTTACCTACCAATATCCGCCGCGCCGGTATACCATACCCGAAGGTATACTGAAACAGGGAAAAAACGTGATAGTAGTGCGTGTAACCAACACTGCCGATAAAGGAGGCTTTGTCCCCGACAAACCATATTACCTGACATCAGAAGGACAGGATATTGATTTGCGTGGAGATTGGACATATAAAGTAGGAGCAGTATATCCGTTGGTGCGTGACGCATGGATGAATACTGGTTTTGCAATACAGGATGAACCAACAGGCCTTTATAATACAATGGTAGCTCCGGTCACTAATTATACAGTCAAAGGAATATTGTGGTATCAGGGAGAATCCGATACCATGCATCCCGACGTGTACGAACAATTATTGCCTGCATTGATAACCGATTGGCGTAAACAATGGAAAAATGATAAGTTGCCGTTTGTGTATGCACAGTTGCATAACTTTTTGGAAGTGGAGTATTCACCGCCGATGAGAAGTGGTTGGGCAGGATTACGCGAAGTGCAACGAAAAGCGCTTGCGATACCATATACTGGCATGGCGGTGATCATTGATGCCGGGGAGTGGAATGATCCTCATCCGCTCAATAAAAAGGTAGTTGGCGAACGTTTGGCCTTGGCAGCAGATAACTTGGCATATGGCGATAAGACAGTAGTGCCAACTGGCCCTCTTTACCAATCGGCCAAACTTGAAGGAAATCATATTATTATCTCATTTACTAATACCGGAAGCGGATTAATGGCGAAGAGTGGTGACTTAGATCAATTTGCCATCGCCGGGGCTGACAAAAAATATGTTTGGGCCAAAGCTGTTATCACAGGCAACCAGGTGAGTGTATCCAGCGATCAAATTGTTCATCCCATGTATGTGCGGTATGCTTGGGCGGATAATCCGGATGGCGCCAATTTGTACAACAAAGAAGGACTTCCGGCATCACCTTTTGATATAAGTTTATATGACAATATGCCTCAAACAGCATGGGAAAACAGACAGTGTGCAGTAGTTTTGACCTACGACGATGCGCTTGATCAGCATTTGGATCTTGTCATCCCTTCATTAGATTCTTTGAGATTAAAAGGTACTTTTTATGTCATCGGTTCTTCTCCGGTAGTTGCTAACAGAATGGAAGAGTGGAAACAAGCAGCTAATCGCGGTCACGAATTAGGGAACCATACTATGTTCCATCCGTGTGATGGTAGTCAACCCGGACGTGGATTTGTAACCGGAGACAATGACTTAAGCAAATATACACTAGTTCGTGCTATCAATGAAATCAAAGCGACAAATACATTGTTGGAAGCCATTGATGGCAAAAAGAAACGTACTTTTGCCTATCCCTGTGGTGATTTGGAGGTAGGTGGAGTCAATTACTACGATAAAGTGAAAGCTAATTTTGCAGGTGCTAGAGGCGGTATTCCTAGGTTGCAAACTGCCGATCAGGTTAATTTAGAGATGATTGATAGTTATATGATTCAGGATCAATCGGCTGAGTATATGATTGCGCTGGTAAAAAAGGCACAGGAAACTCGCTCGTTGCTCGTTTTTATGTTCCATGGCGTGGGCGGTGGACACAACATCGATGTAGGTTTTTCCGAGCATCGAAAATTGATACAGTATCTCAAAGAACATGAAACCCAGATATGGACAACCACTATGGTAGAAGCTGCTGAAAAAATCAGGCAAGTACAATCGAAATAATCGATTCATTAAAAATGTTAATGTAAACCTTAAGTCACTTAAGATTTATCTTAAAATAATTAAGACAAACATTAAGTGTATTAATAAAAACATTAAGTGATTTAAGATAAACATTAGAATAGTTAATATAAACATTAAAATAATTGTGGTAAATATTAAATAATTTAATATATGTATTAAAATAATTAAGATAAACATTAAATTATTTAATATAAATATTAAATAATTGTGTGTGTGAAAGAGAAAAACAATCCTGCGGATGAAAAGATAGCTGATGCTAAATACTTGAATATAGTTTGAAAAACACTGGAGCTACACTCAGATGAATTCGGAGTAATCCGTTTTCTGTATGTCACAAATTATTGTACGTTTGTCAATACTGTTAAACAGTTTATGATTCATAAAATGACATGTATTATGCTGTGTCAAAGTGGGATATTAAACAATAATCAGTTTTTTTTGTTTATCAGACGATGAAACTTTTCCTTTTTTTTTTCGTAATAAGACTAAATAATTGTATATTTTTCAGTAAATAAAACATCTATCATATCAATAAACATTAAAGCCATGTTCAAGAAGTATCTATTATGTATTATCGTATTGCTGACAGCATTCAGCTTACAGGTTTTTTCGAGTGGGATACAGGTAAGCAATACCGAAGTAACCACAAACGCTGATAAAAAGAGCGCCCAGATCAAGTTTACGCTGACTTGGGATCACTCGTGGCGCTTAGCCTCGACCGATGCTCCGGGTAACTGGGATGCCGCGTGGGTATTTGTTAAATACCGTACGCTGCCGGGTGATAACTGGCGTCATGTATACATTAAAAATGAGGCCTTTGCTACCTCCGGTACGGCAAAGAACATTGTGCCTTCTAATGCTTCAGGTAGTATTGGCACCAGCATTTATCCGGTGGGAGGGGTGAATACTTCCGTAGGAGTTGGTGCATTCATATACCGCAGTGCGCCCGGAAATGGAAGTATTACATTTGAAGATATTGAGTTTAATTGGGATTTCGCAAAGAATGGCCTTACAGGGGGTGAACAAGTGGAGGTTTGCGTATTGGCTACCGAAATGGTTTATATTCCTCAAGCTGCGTTTTATGCCGGGGATTATGCATCGCAAGGTCGTTTGGGTCGGAATAGATCTCTGGCTTCTAATACTGCTGGAGCACAAAGAGCAGAAGAAACAGTATATGTAAATGGTGCCACCCCTACGTATATAAATAATTTCTCAAATACGTGGCAGAATAGTGCCAGTTATCCGCTTAACCCGAACGGTTTTTATGCTAATGCCATATCCAGTATTACGGCTCCTCTTAATGATGACGTGACTCTTAATAATACTTTTATTAGAACGAACAGTTGGTCTAATCAAACTTCAGGCACTTGGTATCAAAGTTATATGTCTGTAATAGATGGGAATTTTCCAAGAGGGTATCTTCCTTTTTATTGTATGAAATATGAGATTACCCAGGGAGAATATCTGCAATTCCTGAATAAGAATTTGGTTACGGTTAGGGCTAATGATTATTATTTTCCTGGTGACAAGACCGATGGCCGGTA
>JAVBMZ010000106.1:0-21322 GCA_031551935.1 Bacteroidales bacterium | reverse complement strand
TGGTATAAAAAATTTGTAGGATAAAAAAGGAGGGAAAGCCCCTCCTTTTCTTAATTTTAATATCTCCTCGAATTACTTCGGTAACCACTGTTACCCGAATTACCCCGATAACCACCGTTACCATTGTCTCTCCGTTGGTTGGAGTACTCGGGCTTCGGCTTAGCAACCGAAACGGCAATTTCCTTACCGTCATATTCGGCGCCGTTCAGTTCTTCAATAGCTTTGTTGGCTGCCGCTTCGTCAGGCATTTCAACAAAGCCGAAGCCTCTTGAACGTCCTGAAAGCTTATCGGTAATAACTTTGGCAGAAGACACTGCCCCATACTCAGCAAAGATTCCTTCCAAATCTTCGCTACTCACCTGATAACTCAGGTTTGCTACGTAAATATTCATTTAAAAAAACGATTTATGTTAAGAAATTGAGTAAAGCGTGCTGGGAATGTATCCTTCAATTGTGACAAAAGAATCAACTCAAAAAACTTTAATAAAGACTTAACGGTTATTTAATGTTACAAAGATAAAGGGATATTTTTGTATTCCAAGATGATAACGAATATTTCAGCATATCTTCAATATCCGACTAATGTTTTTCAACAATCTTGATTTCCTTGTTGATGAATTTGCCGATATTTTTCAAATAAGACTTTTCTTCGCGTGCACAAAAAGAAATAGCAGTGCCTTTCCAGCCTGCCCGTCCCGTTCGGCCGATACGATGTACGTATGTTTCGGCTGTTTCGGGAATTTCGAAATTAATCACATGGCTTAGTTTATCCACGTCAATACCGCGCGAAGCAAGGTCGGTTGCCACCAACACACGCAATGATTTTTCCTGAAAACTTTTCAGGATGCGTTGACGTGCGCTTTGCGACTTATCACCGTGGATTGCTTCAGCCTTTATCCCATTTCGGTTCAGGGATTTGGCAACCCTGTCGGCATTGCGCCTGGTGCGGGTGAATATCAGTGCATTTTCTATTTGCCCGTCCGAAAGCAGGTGATTCAGCAGTTCCCGCTTGTCTTCCCTTTCCACGTAATATACGGATTGTTCCACCATATCCGAAGCAGGGGAAACAGGCGCGATGTTAATCTGCACTGCATTGGTAAGTAACGATTCCGATAATTTTTTCACATCGGGGGTGATAGTTGCAGAGAAAAACAAGGTTTGCCGTTTGGCCGGCAACAATGCAATTATCTTTTTTACATCGTGAATGAATCCCATATCCAACATGCGGTCGGCTTCATCAAGTACAAAAAAATCAATCCTGCCCAGGTCGATGTATCCCTGATGAATCAGGTCGAGTAAACGTCCGGGTGTGGCGGTAAGTATATCTATACCTTTTTGGAGCGATTTCACTTGGTGGATTTGCGATACGCCACCGTATATTACCGTATGTCTCAGGTGCATTCCTTTTCCGTATTCCGCAAAATTGTCGTCAATTTGAATGGCTAATTCGCGGGTAGGGGCGAGTATCAATGCGCGAATATTGCGTTTAGCGGGATTTGCCGCATGAAGCATTTGTAACATAGGCAGCGCAAAAGCTGCGGTTTTTCCTGTACCTGTTTGTGCACAGCCGAAAATATCTTTCCCATTCAAAATAACGGGAATAGCTTGTTCTTGTATAGGTGTGGGCTTTTGGTATCCAAGCCCGGAGATCGTTTGAAGCAGTTGACTGTTCAAATTCAAATCAAAAAATAACATGTATCAAATTTTAGTGTAGGCAGAGCGTTCAACGAACCAATTTTATGGATTTGTTATCCGAAGGATGCAGGGAAACTGAATTGTAAATGCCGGATTACAAGTAAGTTAATCTGTATGAGCGCAAAGCCCGGATTATTGGCAGTGTCTACTACAATAACCATGCCGAATTCTATAATATGCCATTTTACAAACATCGGCAAAGGATAATGACAACAGATTGCGAGAAGATTGTGACAGACATTTATTTGTCATACATGTTATCAATTTTTACAAGTTAATAGGTTGGAGGCCTATATGGAATGGTTCGGAGGTCTTTCTGCCCTTTTGGTAATTACAAAACAACTCCATTATCCATTTACAACATTTGTTTTGTCGTTGCATCTAATATTTCTGTGTGACGAGTCGTAGTTCTTTCGTCAATTCGTGAAACATCAATCGTTAACTTATCCACGAACGATCGTCGACAAGTTCCCAAACGAACCTTGACGAGTTCTCAAACAAAGTTGGACAAGTTCTCAAATAAACTTCGACAAGTCTCCAAATGAAGTTGGACGAGTCGCACAACAAAGTTCGACCTGTCCAACTTCTGTTCTCGACAAGTCGAACTCTGTATCAAATCATTTTGCAGCACTATCCATGCTCTTGGCAGGTTTTAATTGCGCTTTATTAACCACCTCTTGAAGTTCCTGATCAGGACGAAACCGGATATTCAATCCCTTCAGGCTACGGGCAGTAACCTCCTCTTCGGTATCGGATGCCACACTATTGGCTGTAAGGTAAAAAGTCCCTAAGCCTTCTAATTCTACCGTATGGCCATCGGCCAACAAACGTCCCAGAATCTTCCCTGCCTGAGACAAGGAGATCTCTGCTTCTTTAGCATTCAATGTGGTTTCATCGGCCATTAGTCGAGCCACTTCTTTCGTTTTTTTCAACCCGGTACTTTTCAGGATCAAATACCATTTTTTGGGGCCATCAGGCTTAGCCGGATTCCCACGCAGCACTTTGTTATAAAATAATGACATAAAATGTAATTGTGATAGTTAAGGATAAATTGTTATAAATTTCGAGAACAAATGTACCATATAATCCTATAAAAAACCACATGACTTTTGACGAAAAGTCGAAAAAAGTTGATGAAATTATCCAATAAAATACAAAACAAAGGAATGAGAGGTAATCCCAACCTTTCATCCCTTTTCCAAAACCGAAATATGATATTATCTATTGCTTAAAATTGCGGTGGTCCACCCATGCCACCCGCAGGAGGTCCTCCACCTTCGAACCTGCGCATCTGTCCATCGCCGCGCTGCATTCCCCCTCTCTGTCCGCCAAATGAATTATTGCCGCCACTAAATGAATTAAACCGGTACATGAAACTTACCATGACAAATTGCCCTAAGGTGTTCGAACGGACATCTTCCAGGTAATTGTCTGTGGTGACACGCGTATAGCTTTTGTTTTCTTTCAGGATATCGTAGATGCTCAGCTTAATGGTTCCTCGTTTATTTTTGAATACTTGCTTGGATAAATCGGCATTCCATAAGGCCATATCGCGATTGGCATTATCGTCGTATCCCCTATAGAAATTATAGTTGATGGTACTCGAAAGGATAAAGTTCCAGGGCAGGTTGAGAAACAAATCGCCTGACACACGATGGTTGAAATAATTGGTGGTGGCCTTATTTTCTAATGAATACTTAGCCTGGTTGTATCCTAGGTTATAAGCTCCTCCCAATTCCAGCCAATCGTTCCGGAAAGTCAAACGAACAGATTCATTGACTCCTGTTGTGTTGGTGGTGTTTTCCACACCATTCGAATAGTTGATGCCATGGCCATACGTTCCGGTCAACGTGTTGCTCAAGGATAATTTGGTTTTGGGTATGGGCATGTTCACCATTACATTGGCCCTGATATTGTATACACCGTTCACATTCACTGGTTTCACAATCTGTTTCCCCGTTGCATCATATTTACTTGAATTGATGATGCTATTGGTGGTCGTGTTGAATGACAAGGAGGTAAGAAAAGTCCTTAAGTTGTTTGGGTTGAAATTATTGTATGTGGCTTGCAGATTATGACGAAAAGCAGGTTTCAAATCGGGATTGCCCTCTTGCTGGTATAGCGGGTCGGTATTATCGGCCACCGGTTGAAGCTGCTGGATGCTTGGCTGTTGCGTCGAACCACGATAATCAAAACGCAACATGTTTTGACGCGATACGCCATAGGTGAAATTAGCGGTTGGCGAAAAATTTACTACCGTTTGGGTCAGCCGGTTATCTTCAGGCCAGGTAATACTCACCAACGAAGACGGTTGTACTCCGACACCCAATGTATAACTGTATTTATCGCGACGGGTATTAAACCGCAGGTCTGCCTGCTGGTTGATGTAAATATTTTCGTACCTGCTTGAATAAGCCGTATCCAGTAAGTCATAATTGCCATTGAGCGGGTTATAATCGTAGGTACGCTTTTCAGATTTTGTATCGCTACGGTTGTAGGAATATGAGAATTCCAGAAAACGGTTATTACCTACCGGCTCGGTATAAGATGCCCTTGCACCATAGCTATAACTATGATTGTTGTTGGTATATGTCTGGTTAACCGTATCCAGTTGATAAGCATTGGCTTGAGTCAATGTTGTATTATATTGCAGGTTTTCTCCGTCAGCTTTGTTGTCCGAATAACTATACGTCATGTTTACGGACAAAGTACGTCCTGCTTTATTAAATTTGTGCCGCCAGAGCAATGTCCCTGATGTAGAGATGGAGTTGTTACTCGAGTTTGATAATGTTTGCCCATCGTTAAGGCGAAGGCCCGACGGCGTATATGTCCAGTAGTCGTATTCGCTGTTCGACGATCCTGAACCAATATTCAGGTTAGGACGAAACAACAACGAATTGTTTTCGTTGATGGTATAATCTAGTTCCAGGTTCATACGATGGTTCTGTGACTTTCTATCTTGAATTTGTGTCTGGTCATAATAGAAAGTACTATCCTGAAGAATATTTTCCCGACGGCTGATTTGTTCCACATCGCGATCAACCAAATTGAAATAGTAATTGCCACCAAGTTTTAACTTCTTTCCAAAAGTATAATTGATATTGGCGCCGCCCGAAGCTGTGCTGCTTAATCCACTATTTCCCGCAGCGATGCTCATTCCGCCGAGGTTATAGCTTCCGCCACCGCCGCCACGGTTTCCACCGAAACCGCCACCACCGCTACCTGCACGTCTTCCGCTACCGCCCATACTCCCCATCACATCACCCATAAAATCGGTGAAACCGATGTTGTTGGTATTATTGGCCGACAATAAACCGGCTACCTGGGTATCGCCGTTGAAATAACTCAGCATTCCATTACCTTCGTAGCGATCGTCAGTACCATACCCTATCCTGGCCTGACCGAACATACCATCGCGATTTCCGGGACGTAACGTCAGGTTAATCACTTTTTCAGTATTGTCATCCTCGATACCCGTAAACTGCGCCTGATCGGATCTACGATCGACGACCTGTACCTTGTCCACCACATTAGCCGGTAAGTTTTTCATGGCTATTTTAGGGTCATCGCCAAAGAATTGTTTTCCATCCACGTACACCTTGGTAATTTGTTGCCCGCCTGCGGTCACTGTTCCATCCTGACTAACCTCTACGCCAGGCAATTTCTTGAGCAGGTCTTCCACCACCGAACTTTCTTGTAATTTATAGGCCGATGTATTGAACTCAATGGTATCTTTCTTGACAATGATCGGATTAAATTTGGCCGTTACCACCACTTCCGCAAGCTCCACATCCTGTTTTTGCATGTTCAATCTTCCAACATTGACCGTACGTGCTGCGCCAAATAAGGATAACGGAACGAACAACGGTTTGTATCCCAGAAAACTAATCATCAAACGGTATTGTCCCGCCTGTACTTTGCCGAGTTCGAACACTCCCGACTCGTTACTCATCACACCTGTAACATACGTCGAATCTTTCGCCCGCATCAGTACGATGTTGGCTGCATCCATCGGCTGGGTGGCCACACTGTCCATAACGGTTCCCCGAATGGTAAAAGTAGTCGTTTGTGCCATGGTAGTTTGTGTCCAGCAACAGAACAACACAAAAACGAAAAGTTTGGTAACACGAATCATAAAGCTCATAACATCATTAGATTGACAACAATAAATATATATGCTCCTATAGAAATATCCTGATATGTTTTGCTTTATCAGACGGAATAGATCATGAATGGTTTAATTCCGGTTTTTTCTTTTTATGATTCTTTAACATTTTTGCACCAATAGGCAAGCATGTATATCTTTGTAGTTGTAAATTTTGACGAAACGGTTACCATGGATACAAAAAATTCTGTTCCACATTATGCTATTATTGTCGCAGGAGGCTCTGGCGCCAGGATGCAGGCCGCCATGCCGAAACAATTTATCGAATTAGATGGTCAACCCATCTTGATGTATGCTGTCCGGGCGTTTTTCTGTTATGATAAAAACATACAAATCGTTATCGTTTTACCTGAAACACAGATGGCTTATTGGCAAGAATTATGCAATCGCCATCATTTCCATATACCACACCAAGCAGTAACAGGAGGAAAAACCCGGTTTCATTCCGTTAAAAACGGGTTATCGCTGCTTCCCGATAATGGTTTGGTTGCTATTCATGACGGAGTCCGTCCTTTGGTGAGCCAACAAACCATTACCGAATGTTTTCAAACAGCCAAGCAATACGGAAATGCTATCCCGACAATACCGGTAGTTGATTCGGTACGTGAAATGGTAGGTAATGCAAGCCGCATGATGGACCGGTCAAAACTATGCTTGGTACAAACACCGCAGGTTTTCGACATCCAACTACTCAAAAACGCTTATCGACAGGAATATATACCGTCATTCACCGACGATGCTTCTGTATTTGAAACAGCAGGACATACCATCCGCCTGACAAAAGGAAATGTAGAAAATATCAAAATCACCACGCAGCACGACTTGATCATTGCTGCTGCCTTGAAAAAAAATTTATCCTCGTCAGCTACAAATCAAAACCGCAATACGACAAGTTAAAACTCTTGTTGCAAATGGGAAAATCGGATATTTCGTTGTTTCTCACAGCCAATGCCAATGCCATCCAATTATGAAATGACGGATCGGTAATTTTGTAACGGACTAATTCGCCATGAGGTCCGGTGATGGCACAATGACAAATCTCACCACGCCAACCTTCCACTATTGACAGGACAAATGAATCAGGTGTGGCAGGTTTCAGATCATGTTCAATTTTTTCCGGAGACGGCATCATGTAGAGTAAGTTACGCAAGTAGCCAATAGACTGCAATACTTCTTCATGCCGTATCGTTGCCCGCGCCAAAACATCGCCGGAGGTGTATAGGATAGGTTGATGATTCAATTCCCGGTATATTACATCAGGATGTGAACTGCGAATATCACGTTTGATACCACTCGCTCGTGCAGCCATACCCACAGTGCCGATACGGTACGACTGTTCATAGGTGACGATACCTGTTTTTTCAAAACGGGAAAGGATGCCAGGCATATTGAACAGGAATTTACCCATCTGCAAAAAATCACGTTCGTAATCAATCAAAATGCGGGTTAATTGCATCGCTAATGTCTCTGTAAACGGGTATAACAAACTGGCAGGCCTGATTAAAGCACGGGCAAGCCTATTACCGCACCACCCTTGAAAAAAATTAATGATGGGCGTACGCAAACGTCCATATACCGAATTGCCTAACTGGTATGCTACATCGCCACACAACGCGCTCAGATCAGCAGTATGCATGGCAATACGCTCGATCTCAAGGGCAAGTGTTTGCAACCACAACAAAGGATGAAGCGTTTGATAACCACATAAAGATTCCCATGCCAAAGCAAAAGCACTGGCATGTGCCACAGTACTATCGCCTGCAATACTTTCGGCAAGTTGTATCCGCTGATTAAGGTGTTTTTGACGGATAAATAATTGTTCTATCCCTCGATGCTGGTAACCTAATTGAATCTCTAAATGCAATATTTTTTCGCCGTTACATGCAAAACGAAAATAACCCGGCTCAATAATCCCTGCATGAATAGGCCCCACTCCTACTTCATGTAATTCCTCGCCTTTGACACTGAAAAATGGATATTGGCACATCATGTCTTCCGGGTTAGCCCTGTTATGTGCATATCGTACCGGTTTTAACCAGGGATGATCCGCATAGAGGATTCCGTAATTTTCATGTAGCTCCCGTTCGAATAAATGAAAACTCTCATGCACCGCAGTGAACGAAGACAAGGGGTTTTCATGAATCCCTATCAAGCAGGATGAAACCAAAATATCCGCCTGATTGTCGTCAGCAATACAGCATATCAACCTCAAACGTTCTCCTTCAGGGTGTGCAAAATAACTGACACAATGATAGTTGTCCTTTAATGGTAAACTGCTGTTTTGCACGAAAAAATCAGCATAAGATAACACGGGAATGGACGATAGGTCAATCCGCTGGTTATTCATTATCCTGATAAATGGCTCCATTTTTGCAGATGGGGCTTTATCTGTCACAAAAGCCCTTAAACTTTTAACTTTAAAATTTATAAAGTAATCGATCGTCCACTGTAGAAATCCAACACTTTGATTTTAAAAATATATTCGAATTTAGCCTGTAACAGATCCGACTGTGCCGCAGTTAGGCGTGTTTTGGCTGTACTGTAATCTACAAAATTCATGATCCCTACTTCATAACGTTGTTCCGTGTACCGGAAAGCCTCTTCCATGGATGTCACGGCTTTGGTGGATGCAACATATTGTTTCAATGCCGCTACTGCATCAGCATGTGCTTGTTGAATTTCTTTGTATAAGGTGTTCTTGGTAAGCTGCAACTCGTATTGATAGCTTTTCATGTTCAGCTTGGCATTTTTGATATTGGTAGTGACCTGCCAACCGTTAAAAATAGGAATACTTAAATTCACACCGACATAGGAGTTGACACCGTCTTTCAACTGATCCCAGAGTGGATAACTTAGCTCTTCGAATGTAATGGGATCACGCATGGTGGCCGAACTCGAATAACGGGTGCTATATCCTCCCGAAAGGGATAAAGTAGGACTACGATAACCTCTGGTAATGGATAATTGCTTTTCGGCGCTCTTAAAATTATACTCAGCTGCTTTTACCTGTGGCAGAATTGTTTCGGCAGTAGCAAATACATCGTCTACCGAAGTGACCACCTCGGCAACTCCAATATCAGAAAAATCAGGAACTACTACCTGAAAATTAGTTTTTGTTTCCAAATCGAGAAGTTGTGCCAAATTCAACCGTGCCAACTCCAATGTATTTTGAGCTGTTACTACTTGTAATTCCTCACGTGCTGCCTGTGACTGTATATCGAACAATTCACCTTCTGCTACGCTTCCAGCTTCAACCAAGGCTGCTGTACGATCCACCTGCAACAATGTTAACGACAACTGGTTTTCGGCAACTGCCAGTTGCTCCTGTGCATGGATGATTTGCAAATAAAACAGAGCAATATTGATAGACAGATCGTTTTTCAATTTCTCTACGTTTTGTATGCTGGCCAGAAGCGAAAACTGGTTCCGATCAATCGTATTTTTCTGTTGCAACCCCTTAAATAAAGTAACGCTACTGCTGACACTTCCAGAAAGAGAGTTAACCGTTGTTCCGTCTACAATGGTAAAAGTATTTTGATCCAATACCTTTCCTTTTGAAGAGTTGAAACTGCTTGAAGCATTTAGGTTAGGCAACAATGCAAGCTTGGATTGCAATAGATTGTTTTCGTTATTATATATATTCAACAATTGCTGTTGAAGCTGAATGTTATTTTCGTAAGCATACCGGATACATTGTTCCAATGTCCACGCCTCTTGCGCGGATACATAAAAAACAGATGTGACCATACAACACAGTGAAATAAAAACAATTCTCATCAAACGGAATACTATTATGTTGGAAAAGATGGTGCCAAAATTAACGATTATTCTATACATTGAATACATGGTGTTATTTATTTATCAGATCAAAACGGTGCCGAGAAATAACCAGAGGTGGTTGCTCGATACACTCCTCATTCTTCCCAGCATAAAGAACAACCCTCATGCCAAAAATGCATCAACTTAAAAAACAACAAGATATAGATGTGGAAATTCACAAAAGTGTCCGAAAACGGACATTTTTTGTCCGATTACGATACATGCGGTATGGAACAATAGTTGTATCAGGTAAAGATAATAATGCGAATCAAGGGTTGAAGAATGTTTTAATGTTTTGGGCTAAAGCCCCATAGATGGTTTTGCCTTTCATCCGTCTGCTGAAGCAGACGGCAATGATAAGCGACATCATCTTAAATCATTGCCGTTGACTTTAGTCAATGGATAAAAAAACAGACAAATAATCAGGGCTTTAGCCAAAAATCTAACTCTTGATTCGCATTAATAATTTAGTTCGTACTTTCCAACAGTTTTTTTGCTTCTTTCAACCTTTCCTGTGCCGCTTTATCAATTTTCGGATAGCTTAAATCAAGCGCTGAAAGGCGCTCTACAATAATTTGTCCAACTGAATAACGCATAAACCATTTTTGATCAGCAGGAATCACATACCACGGTGCATATTCAGTCGATGTATGGGTCATCATATCTGAATAGGCCTCCATGTAGCTATCCCAATATTCCCGTTCCTGAAGATCCGATAATGAAAACTTCCAATTTCTGGTATCATCTTCAATGCGCCGTATAAAACGTCTTTTTTGCTGCTCCTTGGACACATTCAGAAAAAATTTAATGATGACCGTCCCATTTTCCGAAAGATGACGTTCCATATCGTTGATTTGTCGGTATCGTTGTTTCCAAAAATCGTGATCAATCGCATTCAGCGTATCTACATCCGGTAATCCCTGACGAAGAATGATTTCTGGATGAACCTTAGTTACAAGTACTTCCTCATAATATGATCGATTAAAGATCCCGATACGTCCGCGTTCGGGCAAACATTTGTATGTCCGCCACATGTAATCGTGATCCAGCTCTTCCGCCGACGGTTGTTTAAAATTAAACACCTGACACCCTTGAGGATTAACGCCCGACATGACATGTTTGATGGTGCCGTCTTTTCCTGCTGCATCCATTGCCTGAAAAATAAGCAAAACAGCATACCTATTGTCGGCATATAATTTATCCTGCAGTTTGGTTAGCTCCTGTATGTTCTCATACAATAAATTCTCCGCATCGTCTTTTTTCAACTGACCCGTGTATTCTGCATTGAATTCAGATACAATATGCTTTTTTTCAGGAACAGCAACAATAGAATGATTTGTACTTAGTTTTTCCATGAACTATATAACAATCATCAGACCAATATGTTGTTTACACAACAATTATCGTTATAAAAATATTGACACATAGGTATCTTCAATCAGTATGTTTGGGTAACAATCCGATGATTTCAGAAGAAGTGTCATTGTTGTCATAATAAGCATTAGGTAACAAAATAGTAAAAGTGGATCCGGCATCTTTTTGACTGATCAAAGAAACCTTACCACCCATCTTTTTCACATATTCTTTTACCAAACTAAGTCCAAGGCCGGTTCCTTCAAAAGCTCTCCCATACCCTTCGCTTTCTTGCCTAAAAGGTTCAAAAATTGTTTTGTGCATCAATTCATCAATACCAACGCCCGTATCAATCACTTTCAGTTCAATCCATTCTTTGTCGGATATATTCGTAATGCAAGCCTCGATCTTCACTCCTCCCCGAACGGTATATTTAATAGCATTACTTACTAAATTTTGCAATATTTTGTACAATGCTTGCTCCGCAATAACGATGCTGATCCGGCCTTTAATTTCCGCATAGAGATAAAGCTTTTTTTGTGAGGCCATTGTCCGGTACAAATTGATCTGCTCCTGTATGATGTGGTTAGCACTCACCGAAGTAAACTTATAAGCCTTTTTATCGGATTGAATAACCGAAAAGTCTAATATGGCATTCAACGTTTCCATCAGGCGTTGTCCGCTCTGATCGATCACCTCGGCCATTTCCCGGTGATACGGATCGCTCAATGTATCTTTCAACATAGTAGAAAAGCCCAATATCCCATTAAGCGGCGTACGTATTTCGTGGCTCATGGCCATTAAAATATGGGATTTCGCCTTAGCAATAACTTCTGCTTCTTCTTTGGCCCTTCGCAAAGTTTGCTCAATGTTTTTTTGTGCAGTGATATCAATACTTTGTATTAAAATCTCACGTGTTTTACCTGGTATCTGCCTATCGTCGATGACAGGATCGATAAACCATTTCAAGGTGCCAATCTCATTTATTTTAACTTCCCGATTAAGAATCCGTTTGCCCGAGTGTATCGCATTACGGATACTTTCAATATCAATGCCGTCAATCAGGGTATCCAGATTCATCTTTTCCCAAAGAACCTCAAATAATTGGTTTACAAAATAACTTGCCGGTTCCTTGATTCGGTACATTTTCAGAAATTGCTCATTAACAATCAATATCTTTTCATTTTCATTCAACAACAACACGCCGATGTCCGAATAATCGATAATGGTACGTACGCGTTTGTATGCTTTTTGTATTTCAACGTCTTGTTGCTTGATATGTGTAACGTTGTTAAAAATGAAAAGATGGGCAAAGAAACGATTGTCACGAAATACGGGAATATAATCACGGGTAGCATATTCTGCCGACCGGTAAAAAAACAATTCTCTTCCCCTTTCCTCCACGCGTTTTTCTATCAACTCGTCCGTATGTCTTCTCAAATCATCACTATCAATCACTAAATTGTGAGTAGCATTCAAAATTTGACCTGGATGCTCCATGACTTCATACCACACACCTGCCGATACCATCATATCCACTAATCTATCATTAGTATACAGCACATTGTCCTGATCATCGACCAATAATATACCGGCTTCAAGATTGTTGATGATACTGTGTATCGAAACATTAGCTTCGGCCAATTTCAATTCTGTTTGCTTGTTTTCGGTCACATCAATCAGCAAACCATTGTATGTCCGTTCCCCAGATGCCTGTATTTCAGAAACAGTTGCCTTAATGATCAACCACTTAAATCCCACTACAGGAAAATAAAACCGGCCTTCGAAAGAAACCTCTGAATGTGGTAATTCAAGCTCCTTTTTTAGTTTTTCAAATGAATCGTAATCAGATGGATGAATCGATTTTTGAACTGTTTCTAATGAAAATGGAATAACAGTCATGGTGGGTAACCATTGCTCAAATTGCGGGCTGATATAATTGACGGTAATTTTTCCTGCAGGCGAACATGTTGCTTGAAAAACACATCCCGGAAGTTTGGACGAAATATCTTTAAACTTTTTTTCGCTGCTTTCCAGTTTTCTCATGATGGTTTGCCGCTCAATAAAATGGCTAATAGTACCGGCAAATGACTGGGCTATTTCTATTTCCGTTTTTTTCCATGTATGGTAATGCGAATAAATACCATAACCATATATGCCATAAAATTGGCCATTCACAAATAACGGCGTCAGCAAAAAAGACTTAAGGTTCAATTCTCTGAACATAGATTGTACTACCGGCTTCAATTGCGAGATATCATTCACGCAGTATGATTGTCCCATTTTCAACAACGAAACAATTTCTTCGAAAAATATAGTACCATAATCGTCCCGAGAGCCATATTTAGGGTTTAATAAGGGAGTTACATATTCATGAGTCTTCTTAAAACATCGACCCTCCTCTTGGTACTTATAAATAAAAATTCGTTCAGTATCCGGTTTTTTTGACCCAATGTAACCAAGCACATGTTTTATCACCTGCTTGTGATCGTCTGTATATTTATTCAAACGATATGAAACATTGGCCAAAAGTTCCTGCTTTAAATAATTCAGGTTTAATTCGTCGTTAATAGCTTTACGATCATAGAAATTTGCCACCATGTTGCCCACTGTGCCAACAAAGCTAAAATCATCGTCAGTCCATATTCTTTTTTCCTGTACCGTACACAATTCAATAAATCCAAAAAAGCGCTGTTTGATACGAACAGGAACTATCATGAGCGATTTAACCTGATGCGGCTTATGCCAATAGCTCATAAATCCGGTAACATTTTCATCAATATTATATTGCAGAGCAGTAGCATGATCAGGTAGATTACCGAGTGGAGGTATATTAAATGTTATCCCCGACGGAGTGATTATATCTTGTTTCGTCCAAATATAACGGCATGTCATCCGTTTATATTCACCGTCAATTTCATACAAGCTAACCTGATCGGCCTGGACGGAATCCCCCATCTTGTTGACAGCTTGTTGCAATTTATGCTGAAAATCATCAATTGAATTCAGTGTAATAGCTATATCGGAAACAAAATGGTATTTTTTAAGATTTTTTTTCAGTTGACTACCGGAAAGCATTCGCGTAGAAACATCTTTCTGGTAACAACTGATTACATTCGCTCCGTTTTCATCCTGTTGGCACCACGCATTTACCTTTAGGAATTTCACCTCGCTGTTTTTGGTAATGATCCTATAAGTAAATTCATTATATCCATTTGCAATCAATATGTCGATTTGATCTTTCAGAAATTCGGCATCATCAGGGTGCGCTGCTTCGTAAAAAATATCGGTACGTTCGTAAATATCTTTACAGGAATAACCGTATATCTTTTCGAACGAACTCCCCGCATAAACACATTGAAAAGGATCAAAATGGAAACTAAGACGTACAAATTCAAAGGAATCTTCAATGATGTTAAGTTGCGTAAATAAGTCAAGATAACGACTACGCGTGTTCAGATCGTTTCTTTCACGCCTGGGATCAGGTACAGGCCTCATCACAGACCTGATAACCGGATGCATCACAGGCTGTTCGTTATACAACAATTTACGTTTGACCTCATTGCTATTTTCCTCATCAAAGCCTTTAATTGGTGAATAGAAAGAAGATACCTCTTTGTAAGAAAGATTACTTGCAAGAATTTTATTAGTTGAAATAGTAGACCGAATATTTTGTGCCATAAATCAAGTGAACTAAGTGCTTCAATACACCTTAATAGAAAATTATGTCATTCAGAATCAATTAGTTAAAACATGTTCAATATTGATTTCGTCTTCCCTTTTGAAAAAGGGATATAAAGATAAACAAAAAATTTGATAATGATACACCCTAAAACTCTTTTTTCAAAAAAATGTTCATTTTTTGTCGTTTTTTATGCTAATGGTGTACGATGCAATAAATTTTTCACACATCAAAACACACTGTAATTACATGAATATTAAATCAATAACTTAACTAAGTAAAAAATTACACATCTGCATTCACCACGAACAGACACAGCGCATTTCATAATTCTTGATCGTTTTAATATTATATTTATAATATAAAAAGGGCGTGTTTAATAATTTCAAAAATAAGCAATTCAAAAAAATACTTGAAACTAAATTTTGAAACAATTATCACAGTACATCCGTATACTTATATATACCCTAACTACAACTTTTACCAAATGGTATTTGGCGCATCATATCTTTCCTTAATGCTATCTAACGTCTGCATCAATTCATTTACATCCAAAGATGTCACCAATGTCATACGAGTCTGTTTAAAGTCGGGCAAATTTTTAAAATAATTGGATAAATGACGCCGCATTTCAAAAATGCCAACAGGAATACCCTTATATTCAATAGATTTATGAAGGTGCATTTTGGCCAACTCTACTTTCTGCCCAACAGTTAGTGGGTGCAGCAATTCCCCTGTTTGCAAGAAATGTTTGATCTCAGCAAAAATCCATGGTCTACCATAGGTAGCACGCCCTATCATGATACCATCTACCCCATAACGGGTAATCTTGTCTTTAGCAATTTCAGCAGAAGTAATATCCCCGTTACCTATCACAGGAATATGCATTCGCGGATTGTTTTTCACCTCGCCAATTAAAGTCCAATCGGCTTCCCCTTTGTAAAGTTGCGCCCGAGTACGGCCATGTATTGTGATGGCAGCAATACCCACATCTTGCAAACGTTCGGCAATATCAACAATATTTTTAGAATCTTCGTCCCATCCTAAGCGGGTTTTCACAGTCACAGGCAATTTCACCGCATCTACAATAGCTTTAGTCATTTCTACCATGAGTGGGACATTGCACAACATGCCTGCACCGGCTCCCCTCGTAGCAATTTTACGTACAGGACATCCAAAATTTATATCGATCAGATCAGGAGCTGCTTCTTCAGCGATTTTTGCCGCTTGTACCATTGCGTCTTTCAGATGTCCATATAGTTGAATGCCAATAGGGCGTTCGCTATCTCCAATCTCCAATTTTTTTAATGTTTTTTTGGCATCACGTATCAACCCGTCAGACGACACAAATTCGGTATACATCATGTCGGCACCAAAATGCTTACAAATATATCGAAATGACGGATCAGTAACATCTTCCATGGGTGCAAGGAACAGTGGATTCGTCCCCAAATTAATATGGCCAATTTGCATTTACCGGATTTGTTTTTGTATTTTTGCAAAAGTAACAAAAACCCATCTCAAGTTCAAGTTTTAAGCTATAACGAAGCCACATAACTTTGAATTTGAGGCGATAAAAATCTTCAAATGCAAAAAGGTCTTTTTGCCGCATATCCTCCTTTCACGCAACTTATTTTGGTGGCACTTACCATGTTGGTGTGTGCTATGTTTTTCATGTTTATCGGGATACTATTGGCGCCACTCTTTTTTAACATATCACTAACTGGTGTGCTCAACAGTGATACATTAAGCCAGAATATTGATTTACTGCGCTATTTGCAAACCATACAAAATTTTTCACTGTTCATTATTCCTGCTTTTTTTGTAGGTTATTTATTTTCAGGCAATGCTGTTAGTTATTTTGAATTTCGCCATTCGGTTACAGGAAAATGGTTTGTTTTGGCATTGCTGGTTATTATAACTGCCATTCCATGTATCAATCTATTGGCATCACTCAATGAAAAGATTGTTTTTCCTGAAAGCTTGTCATGGTTAGAATCAAAATTCCGCACATCCGAAGATGCTGCTAGGGATATGATAGAATCGTTTTTGAAGGTAGACTATATAGGTGGGCTGTTGTTCAATATATTCATGATTGCCATCTTACCTGCAATAGGCGAAGAATTGATTTTCAGAGGCGTCGTGCAAAAAATATTTATCCGGTGGACCAACAATATACACGCAGGCATTATCATCACAGGCTTGTTATTCAGCATGATGCACATGCAATTTTATGGATTCTTTCCACGTTGGCTATTGGGCATTATGCTTGGATATATGCTGGTTTGGAGCGGCTCCATTTGGGTTCCTATTTTTGTTCATTTCATCTATAATGCCTTTGCTGTAACTGCCAGCTATCTGATACAAAAAGGTTATATGACTGAAGATGTTGCCGAATATGGTTCCGCATGGGAAGCTATACCTGTGACCGTAGTAACTACAGCAATATGTGCATGGTTTGTCTGGAAAATGTACCAGACTTCACAGCGTATGAAAAAAACTTACGACAATCCAATTGAGGAAATCCCGGTTAATCACTGACAATTTGTCTGCTGATATGCGTATCATTGTGACATGTTCACGACATAAATGAAGACGTCAATCAGACATAATGGCTAACAACGTAACCAAAATATTATTTGGCAGATTTTTTGTAAAATAATTTCGGAGTTATCAAGTAGTGAGTAATTTTTAGCAGCCTTCATTCGGATAATATTGATTTTCAGCTAAATAAAATAGGTTATCAACCCTTGAACATCAAAAGTCATTCGAAATGACTTCTAAAACCGTAAATATTTTTTATCATGACGCAAAAAAAACATCCCAACAACATAGATAATGACATTCCAATGGATGAAACATCCTCCGACCAAATGCCGGATAATGCAACAGAACCAGAATTAGAAAGTATTGAGGAAACGGAACCAGTTGAACTGGAATCTGAAATAGAAGCGTTACAAAAGGAATTGACCGCGTCGCAGGACAAATATCTACGTTTGGCTGCCGAGTTCGACAATTATCGCAAACGTACACTTCGCGAAAAAACCGAACTCATACAAACAGCTGGCGAATCCTTGCTGAAAGATATGTTACCCTTGGTGGATGACTTTGAACGCGGATTGGATGTTATCGACAAGTCGGATGATATGAAAGCTGTTCAAGAAGGAATAGAACTTATTTATAACAAGTTGAAAGATTTTTTGGCCAGTAAAGGAGTCAAAGAGATCAAAGCCATGAACGAACCTTTCGACGCCGATTGGCACGACGCAGTGACAAATATTCCAGCTCCTTCTCCAAGCATGAAAGGTAAGATTGTTGATGTAATACAAAAGGGATACGTTTTACACGATAAAGTGATGCGTTATCCTAAAGTTGTCGTTGGCGAATAAAACGATATGCCTAGATATATTGATACCCAGACACACTTGATATGACAAAAAGGGATTATTACGAAGTTTTAGAAGTCACAAAATCGGCTTCCAAGGAAGAGATCAAAAAGGCATACCGGAAAAAAGCCATCCAATTTCATCCCGATAAAAATCCGGGTGACCACACGGCCGAAGACAAGTTCAAAGAAGCGGCCGAGGCATATGAAGTATTGAGCGACGACAACAAAAAAGCCCGTTACGATCAGTTTGGCCATGCCGGAATGAATGGCTCCGCAGGATTTGGTGGAGGGGGAATGAGCATGGATGATATCTTCTCTCATTTTGGCGATATTTTTGCCGAAATGGGCGGATTCGGGTTTGGCGGATTCGGCGGTGGCAGACAACAAAGCCAACGGATGAGTAAAGGCAGTAACCTGAGGGTCAAAGTACAGCTCAACTTGCAAGAAGTGGCGCAAGGCGTTGAAAAGAAACTAAAGCTAAAAAAATATGTTCCTTGTAAATCATGTAGTGGAACCGGAGCAGAAGGCAGTTCAGGATTTTCCACTTGTGCTACTTGTAACGGAACAGGACATGTGACACGGATCACCAATACCATACTAGGCCGCATGCAAACTTCTTCCGTTTGTAATACATGCGGTGGTAGTGGAAAAATTATCACCAAAAAATGTACTTCGTGCTATGGTGAAGGCATTGTACAGGATGAAGAAGTAGTTACTATCAAAATTCCGGCAGGAGTATCGGAAGGAATGCAACTGAACGTAAGCGGTAGAGGCAATGCGGCACGTCGTGGAGGCGTTAACGGTGACCTGATTGTCGTGATTGAAGAAGAACCGCATCCTGACTTAATACGCGATGGAAACGACCTGATATATCCATTGTTTGTCAGTATACCAGACGCAGTAACAGGAACAACAGTAGAAATACCAACAGTAGATGGTAAGGCCAAAATAAAAGTGGAACCAGGCACACAACCCGGGAAAATACTTCGTTTACGTGGAAAAGGAATTCCCGATGTGAACGGATACGGGAAAGGTGATTTATTGGTTACCGTTAATGTATGGATACCTAAGGATGTTTCGAAAGAGGAACGTGCCACGTTGGAAAAGCTAGGCACCTCAAAAAACTTTCAACCTCAACCCACCACAGAAGACAAAACTTTCTTTCAAAAAATGAGGAATTTATTTGAGTAAATCACCTCATTGATGAGTCATTCCCGGGATATCGGTTGCGCAAAAGTAATGATATCCTGTTCGGTAATGGTTTTATCGCATAAAATAATCAATCGTTCTATTACATTCCGGAATTCACGGATATTTCCCGTCCAATTGATTTTTTGTAGTTCTGCAATAGCCCCATCGGTAATTTCTTTAAGCGGCATTCCATATTCAGTACAAATTTGTTTGATAAAATGCTCCGCCAGCAAAGGAATATCTTCCAACCTTTCGTTCAGTGTCGGCACACGTACCAGAATCACGCTCAAACGGTGATATAAATCCTCGCGAAACAGATTCCTGGCGATAGCTTCTTTGAGATCTTTATTGGTAGCTGCGACAATACGCACATCAACTTTAATTTCTTTATCGCTTCCGACACGCGAAATTTTATTTTCCTGCAACGCCCTTAATACTTTGGCTTGCGCGGATAAACTCATATCGCCAATTTCATCGAGAAAAATAGTCCCTTTATTAGCTGCCTCAAATTTACCTCTCCGGTCTTTGTATGCCGATGTAAACGACCCTTTCTCATGCCCAAAAAGCTCACTTTCAATTAATTCTGAAGGTATGGCTGCACAGTTAACTTCAACAAAAGGCCCGTTGGCACGGGAGCTTTTTTCATGTAACCATCTTGCCACCAACTCCTTACCTGTTCCATTGCTTCCGGTGATTAATACACGGGCGTCCGTAGGAGCCACTCGTTCAATCATCTCAATAACATTCCGGATAGCTGGCGATTGACCTATAATTTCGTATGTCTTATTAACACGACGTTTAAGCACCTTGGTTTCCGCAAGCAATTCTTTGCGATCAATGGCATTCCTGATGGTGATAAGTAGGCGATTCAGATCTAATGGCTTTTCTATAAAATCAAAAGCTCCTTTTTTAATGGCCTCAACCGCCGTATCGATATTTCCATGTCCTGAAATCATGACCACCGGAGCATCCCCAGGCATATCGAGTAGTTTTTCGAGTACTTCTATTCCATCCATATTGGGCATCTTGATATCGCACAATACCAACTCATATTTATTCTTTTCGAACATTTCGAGACCTTCGATACCATCAACGGCGATATCTACTTCGTGATTTTCATACTCCAACACCTCTTTTAATGTATTACGAATGCTACGCTCGTCATCAATAACCAATATTTTTGCCATTTTGAATCAATTGAAACTAAAAATTACAAACACCATATTACCATGTGCTTATTAGACTACTTACCTGATACTCTCCGAACAGTATCCTAAAAACCCACATGCCTCATATAATAAACAATCAGCAATACAAGTTGTTAAGCATTATCTTTTCAGGAAAAATTTAGAAAGTTAAAATTACACATTTTTTCTGAATTACTGCACAGATTTTAAGCAGGGCAAATGTATTTAATTTTGTTTTTCAGACTGCTTGTCCGGTAGACGGGATCAATGATGAAGCATCGTTATGGTAACAAGAATTCTAAGACAATTCCAAATTATTTTTCTACTTTTTTGTTGGACACTTAGGTTTCTGACAGCGGACATTGCAAGCGCTAACAAAAATCCACACATTTTTTTGAATATGAGTTTATATATGATTTTTAAGGGAAATTATTGATTCATATTAAACCAAACCGCAATAATGTCGATTATATATAAAGAGAGAATATTTTGTGCATATTACCCTTATAAAAAGATTCGCCATGCGCAGAACTATACTTTCATTATTACGGATACCATTGAATAAAAAATTGAACGATCATGAAACAACAATTCGTCAACGCGGCACTGCCGGTGCCCGCCCTGCTCAAAGCCGACGGCAATGGACTGATACCCTTGCACATAACCGAAGGCCAAAGCCTTTGGAAAAAGACAGCCACCCGTACCTGGGGCTATAACGGTTCCCTGCTCGGCCCGGCTCTTTCCTTGCACCGGGGGCAGACCGTCACGATGGAGATACGCAACTCCCTGCAGGAATCTACGGCGGTGCATTGGCATGGCCTAGAAATTCCCGGTGTTTCCGA
>JAVBMZ010000118.1:0-6695 GCA_031551935.1 Bacteroidales bacterium | reverse complement strand
GTAGTGTCAGTAAAACGCTACATCGGTAGCGAAGTCACGTATTCGAACTTGCCGGCAACCCAGCACTCCGGCGGAACAACGAATTGACCTCTTAGTTCATACACCATTTGATTAAAACGCCGCAGGGGATTATTTCTCTGTGGCGTTTGCTGTTTTTGAGGTTGCAAGATCACAAGCTGTGTACTCTCAGCGTAGCTAAAAAAAATTGGACTAATTATTAATTCGGTATCAGGGTGAAGACCCAGGTGTAGTCGTGGTTGGCGGTTCGCTCTTTTGATTGGATGCGGAACTCTGCCGGATGGTTACGAAACATTTTCACAAATGTAGTGTTATATTTTTGAGACCAATAATATTTATTATTATGTCAGAAATATGTGAATTTAAAAAAGGGAATTGGTTACTTAGAAAGAAAACGAATGAAATAAGTAATTTCGACAATTTAAGCAATACCTATGAAGTTGATAAAATAGATGGTATTAGTGAAAATTATGTAATTTTTTTCCAAAATGGTACAGAGATGAAGGTGCATGTAGATGACATCTTTCCAATACCATTAAGTGAGGAAATTCTATCTAATTCTGGATTTGAATTGTTTTTGATAAATGAAGAAATAGTTGTTTATTCAAAAAAAATCGATAGAGGAATTATTTTTGTTAGTAATATGCATGAAAAAGGCTGGAAACTATCTTCTAATTTAGATGGCCAAACTTATTTTGATGTCCCATATGTGCATGTCATGCAAAACAAATATAGAAAAATGGCTCAAAAAGAGTGGGATGTATATTTATCCAACCCTCAAGAATACATTTTGTGACAGTAGACAATAGACTAGGAACAAACTGATCTGCCTGATACAATATCTCGCACGTATTATATTATGTTGTGGAGCACATGTTTCGCCATGCTCGTTTTATATCCTGTAATGAAACCATACTTTTCGATATTAACCAAAATTATTTTTTACTTGCTCGGGCATAAATCGCAAGCTGCCAATACCGACGGAGGAAGTAAGGGTATTCCCAACGATGCTATAGCACTTTTGGTCGACAGGCTTAATTTAACACTTAACCCGGTATGGGAACTTTCCCCGACATAGGCTTGCAATAATATTTCAAGTTATAATAGACTATGAGATGTTCCGAGCCGAATAGCTCATTTTTTATACTCCTTGTAGGATAATTGCTGAAAATACCTTCACTAATGTACGATAAATACGGGAAAACCCACCACCAGGCGATGAGTGAGGTTTTCTTCTTGCCATAACCATTTGTAGCAATGAGGTGGGTTTATCTTTGGGGTAAGCTGCTTTTTGCTCTTTCCGCTTTCACCTCGTCTTTGTGTATCTTGTCCACACGCATATATCCACACAGGCTACCTTACCCAGCTTCTTGCATTTTAGTTAACCCGATTTAATTCTATTCCTATTTTAGTTAAAGTTATCTGTGTCATGAACTTTTTTTTTATAACGTTGTTTAGATGCCGTAAAACATAAAATTACAACAAAAAGAAAACAATAAAACAACTAAAGAATCATACAAAATGAAAACAAATGCTTTGAAAACAAAAACCATCACATGCTTATTTATGTTTGCTATCCTCGCGTTCGCATCCTGTACTCAAAACGAAGAATTGGAAATGGCTGCAGGAAGGGCGATTAAGTTCCAGAACTCGGCGGTGACGAAGGCAGTAAGCACAGTAACAAACGGCAGCAAATTTATGGTTGCGGCTTATAAAGGAACTGCTGCACCGACAGATGCATCCACCAAGGCTTTTGCTGCATCTGAATATATTACAGCTTCAACTTACGGATTTACTTCAGCTAAATATTACGACGGTATAAGCAGCTATTGGTTTTATGGCTATGCACAAGCAACAGGTTCTACACTGGATGTTACAGGGGATGAAACAGCCTATTCTGACATATCCGGTCCTTTCATAACTTTCACTACTCCGGAAACCGCCAATGTAGATATTGTAACTATGACTACAGGTGAAGTAACAACAAGTAATCAAGGAAGTGCCCAAGCAATTACATTCAAACATGCCTTATCACGTGTACGCTTTACTGCAAAGAAAATATCCAATGACCTTGGCGCTATCGCTATCACTAAAATTGAACTCAAGACGGGGACAAACAAAGGCACAATTGTTACAGCCGGATTTGCAGATGGTTCAATGACAGCAGGAACCGCCGCCGCCACTACCTATACCATCGATAGTAACCTGCTTGATGAGGTTACGACTACTGCGGCTAATGCCAGTACGACAGATCAAAAGTTATATCTCGTGCCACAGACTCTCGGTGCAAACGCACTGGTTGTTACCTATTCTATTGGAAGTAGCACAGGTCTTACAAAAACATTTAATCTTAACGATACAATATTAGCATCAGGTACCGCCTATAATTTTGAATTCACAATTGGCGGTAACACGATCACCTTCACTACATCGCTTGAAGACTGGGGTACTGAAAATAAAGTTACAAAACCGTAACCACCCCCCTCTTAAAACATACACCCCTAAAGCCACCTGTGAAGGTGGCTTTATTGTTTTCTCTCAGTCAATTAAAATAACAGCGTTTCGAGTACAGCCATTCAAGTAATCCCATATCTTTGCACCGATTATATCTTTCCTGAAGATGTTGAAATGTCTTTTGATTTGCGTCGCCCTACTATCTATACATGTTGTGTCGGGAAGTAATAAGG
Organism: Bacteroidales bacterium; assembly: GCA_031551935.1. Lineage (GTDB taxonomy): Bacteria > Bacteroidota > Bacteroidia > Bacteroidales > UBA4181 > JAIRLS01. Next base: position 3,990 of record JAVBMZ010000118.1, on the reverse strand, counting down.
GTACTTTTTCGCCTGAAAATAAAGGTGAAAACGAAAGGATTGACAGCTCGTCTCAAGAGCTTTCTCCCCGTTTTGCCGTAAAGACAAATCTCCTCTACGATGCGGTTTTATTTCCTTCGGTGGAAGGCGAGTATTATTTCGCCCGCCGTTGGTCGGCAAACCTTGATTTCCAGATGGCTTGGTGGAAACTTCCATCGAAAGATTATTATTACCAGTTGGCCGTGGTTAGTCCCGAACTGCGTTATTGGTTGAAAGGACAGTCCGCTTTCCGTGGGCATTTTGCCAGCCTGTACGTCTTGGGAGGCATATATGACCTGAAATTCAGTGAACGGGAGGGTTTTCAGAGCGATGAGCTATGGAGTGCCGGTATCGGTTGGGGCTACTACTTTCCTTTACCACATAAATTTGCGCTCGAATTTGCCCTGAGTGCCGGATACCTCAGTACCCGCTACGAGAAATACCGTCTTTCGCCTACCGATATACACCATTACATCTACGACGGCACATCTCGCTTCAGCTATTTCGGTCCTACAAAGGCAAAAATATGTCTGGTTTGGCGGTTTTAGCTGTATTACGTGTAACAAGCGTTAAAAGAAGGGTGTTTTTTATCAAAAGTACTGAAAACCAGAACAAATTACAGAGAATTATGTTTGGGACATGCTAATTCGATATATATTTGCAGCGACTACTTATATAGAGAAGTAAAGACGTTTTTTTAGCCGTTTCAGAGACATTTAATGAAGACCAATTATACACATAATGTGACTGATATAATGATCCGGGCATGCCTACTGGGAATCTTTTTGGTTTGCATGCTCTCCTGCGAAAAGGAGGTTGCCCCGGCAGAAGAAGAATTATCGCCTATCTGTTTATCCAGCACCATTCAGGACGCAGGTAAAGATGGTTTTACCAAAGCGGAAAGTACCGATTCGGATGGTTTTGTAACCAGTGATGAGATTGGTATCCTCGCCTACAGGACCGGTGTCAATAGCTGGGCTGATGCGGGTTCTGCAACCCTGCCCAACCTGATGTATGACCAAAAGGTAACAAAGACTGCTTCTGGATGGATATATTCGCCTATTCGTTATTGGATTCCTTACTACAAATATTCTTTTTTTGCATATGCACCCTATCAGACGGGAATCACCACCCTTTCGGGCAACAACATAGCCGGAGCACCTTATATGGATGTGACCACTCCTATTGACTCCAAAGACCATGTTGATCTGAAGTTTGCATATTGTATAGATCGACAGGACGACGGTTGGCCAGTGAGTCTGCCATTTAAACATGCATTTGCCCGAGTGCGCTTCTCAGCCAAGGTAACTGCCAGTGAAGCCTATTACCAGGTGAAAGTAACCGGAATCACTATATCGGGTATAAATGCGACCGGACGGTTATCGTTGGAAACAGGCATCTGGAATACGCAGGGTACGTCAAGTACGATCATGGTGTTGGATCAGGACGATCCGGAAGATGACCTCCCTGCTTATTATGTTAATCCAACTTGGGAAAATGGATTGGGAACCACTTACCTGATCCCGCAGACAATAACCGAAGGGATGATAACGATCTATTATACTATCATGTTGCCTTTCGAAGCAAATCCGATCCTCCGGCAAACTACACTGCCGTTGACCAACGTGACATACACTGCCAACCAAGCATTGAATTATTTACTGACCATACGGCTCACCGGTGTTGCCTTCTCTGTCCAGATAGAAGACTGGAATATAACAGACGGCCCTTCCGGTATCGCTTTTGAATAATAGTATGCATATAAATAGTATCATATTTATCCTCGTTTCCGCTGTCTTTTTTTCCTGCCAGCAGGAAGAAATGCCTCTACAGCAGGAAACACTTGTAACCCTCCAATTCAGGAATGGTGATGAGATTGAGGTGGTTCCGACCAAAGCGGCTGTAAACCTGCCTGCCGGGCGAACCGTACGTATCGTTGTTTATCAAAGCGAAGCTGGAGTTGGCAGTGCCGACCTGACACGGGAATACATCACCTCCAATACTTACGAAGTGCAGGCTGACGGTTCGCTTCGCCCCTGTGCGGTAGACAGCAAAGGGCAGGTCACTGGCGGGGATGCCTTCGATATCCAGGTGCCGGTTTATGATGGGGCAACCAAATACCTGGACTTTTATGTATATTCACCGGCTGTCGCGTTGAATGCTGACCATAAAACCGTAACGGTTACCAATAACATGGACTTCATGGCAACGGCTATTTATGGGCAGGGTATCACCCAGTCTGAAACAACGCATACAATCAGCCTGCCTAACATGAAGCATTTGTGTTCGGCAATTAAATTCGAATACATATATAATCAGGACAACGTAAAATTACAGGTTCCCGTCGGAAACGAGTATATGACAAACCGTCCGTTCGGATTGGCGATCAGTAACCTTTATCAGTCGGCCTCCTACACACTGGGAGCTAAAGACGTGGTAATCGACCAGTCTTCGGTCGGGACCTATCATTCTCCCGACTATACGTTTACGAATCCGACATCACCTTCGTTAGATAATAGCAAGCTGGGAGGGATCATCTATTTATTACCCGGTGCTGCCAATAATAGTGCTGCCGACAATGCATTCCAGTTTAAAATCGACATCCTGTTCTCCATTACCAGCCCGAGTTTATCCTCACAGGCACAGGTCGTATCCTACCCTGCATGTGACGGGCATATGTTGGAAAAAGGAGAAATGACAAAAATGAACATATTGGTATCCTATATCGGGCCGGGAACTACACTCATGGTTATCAAGGCAAGCCAAATCACTGCTTGGGATGATTCTGCCGATCCTATTTATTTCCCATTATAACTGTTTATGAAGAAAGAACATTTGATAATATACTGCCTGCTGCCGTTGCTTGCCTGCCTGCTTTTTGCCTGCGAGGATAAGGATGTGACTGACCATGAACGTCTTATTCAAGGTGATGATCAGTTGAACGCAAGCACTTCCCTTCGGATTCACGCTTCCATTGACAACGGTTTTGCCGGCACCAAAGCATATGGCGGAACCAGTTACCGCGACGCTACCAGCTTTGCTGATAAGGATCAGATTTCTGTGTACGCCACTCGTTCAAGAAGAGACAGCCTGCCGGGAACCAGTGCAGATATTTTTGCCTCTTATATCGATGTGGGTTACATTGGAACTGCCAGTACAGGTAACTGGGCCCGGGCGCGTGAAGGAACAGATATATATATTCCTTTATTCCCCTCTACCCATTTGGATTTGTATGCATATTATCCCTGGCCTGATATTACCCAGCTAAATGAGGGAACAAATACCATTGTCAATGCAAATGATTTACAGAATATCCATTTTCGTATTTATCAGGACCAGACTACTACTACGCTCAATTATTGCAATATTATGCGGGCAAGACCTGTCAGGAATCAAAGCTATACCGCTACCAATAAAACGGTATCTTTCGTGTTCGACCATATCATGTCGTTGTTGGAGTTCCATATTTACAAAGATTCGACCACTTATGCCAATCCGGAAAATAATTGGGCGGAAGGCGATTCCCTCCTACTCCGACGTGTGGTGGTGATGGGGAAGAAGATATCTACCGAAGGTTATTTTGACTTGACCGGACCGGATCCGAATGTTCGTATTACGGAAATTTCTTCTACGCATAATGAAGCAATCTACAAAAGAGATTCCGATCCGGGGACAGCATTACATACCGTAGATGCATACACCGGTGCGACCAAGGGGGCAAGACGCCATGTCATTATTCCTCCCGTGGATGAGATACCTGCAAATCTGCCTGATCCGGCTCCCGGTGAACAAAGCCAGATGGAAATATTGGTGGAATTACTGTGGAAACCAGCAGGTGCTGATCATTATGAATATACAAACCGCACAGGGATCGTGAAAGGCCATGGTTTTGCAAGCGGCAAGAAGTATTATATTGAAGTACCAATCCAACGGAAAACGGTGGATAACCGTGGCGAGCTTATTATTAAGGAA
>JAVBMZ010000001.1:0-7852 GCA_031551935.1 Bacteroidales bacterium | reverse complement strand
TTATATATTACAAATAAGACAACACTGAGCATCAAAATTGACTGTTGCTTCAGGGCTTATCTTTATTCTGCCGACTGTTTCACTTTTGAACCTAACAAAGCGTAATAAAGTATAAATAATTCTCCGGCAATTACTACAAACCACGTCCACCGCCAGCCTCCGATCGCATCACCCAATGCCGTGACGGTATTATTCAGACTGTCAGCCAATATCCCCTGCAATAATGGTATAATGGCGCCACCTACTACACCTATCATGAATACTCCTGAGGCAACCGAAGTATATTTGCCTAATTTTGAAACGGATAAAGTAAAAATAGCACCCCACATGACAGAATGGAATAATCCAACTATTACCAGTATCCACGGATTATTCAGTACAATGGCTATAGAGGTGAATAATGTTGCTAAAACAGCAGTCGTAGTAAGCTGAATACGAGGAGATATCGTGCTTAAGGAGCTAGACACCAAACGACCAATTAACATGCCTCCCCAATACAATGTGGCCATCAATGCAGGAATTGAAAAATTGACACCAAATATGGATAAATCTGTTTTTCCAAAAAAGGAGAACTCCCTGCCTGCTTTGAGTAAGTCCTCAGCGTATAGATTGATGTTGGCACCTATGGCTACTTCGACTCCTACATAGAAGAAAATAGCAATAACACCCAACGTTAAATGGCTGAATGACCAAACGCTTTTTTCCAGTTTTTCGCCCACATCCGCTTTCGTTCCATGAATATCGGGCAATGAAAGCTTTGTCAGGAGAAATGCAATTACTGCTACAACACCCATTAGAGCAAGAAAGGGAATCATTAGTTGACGAACCTGAACTTCTTCCATAGACAATCCGCCAAATACGATACCGGCAACGAAGAAAGGAGCAACAGTGGTTCCGATGGAGTTTGCCGAACCGCCGATATTAAGGCGTTGCACAGGTTGTGTTCCTTTAACCGTGCAGGCAGTCAAGTATGGATTAATGACTACTTGTAAAATGGTAACGGCAGCGCCCACCACAAATGAACCTATCAAAAAAATAAAAAACCCAACAGGAACGTGAGCCGTGCTTATATGGACACTTGCATCCGGAAATTTTACAGTAAACCACGACGAAAGGAAAAATACGCCCAATCCAGCAATCATTACCAGTAAGGCACGTATCAATGTCCCCTTATAACCAAATTTTGTTGCCCATGACGAACCGATGCCTCCTGTAAGCGGATACGCTAAAAACCACGAAAAAGAAATCAACGTGGCAAATGTGTTTTTCAAGTCGCCAGCATCTCTGAGAAATACTGCTTTTAAAGGCCCTTGAAACTGTCCGTTGGCAGTGGTCAAAAATCCGACGATAAAAAACAAAAATACCATCGAAATAAAAGGCGCCATGTAATTTATTTGATCCTGCTCTTGTCGTGTCATGATATGATGATTAAAATATTAAAAATATAGTATCTTTTGATAGTATAAAACCTACTTTAGCATAAGTAACAGCCATTTATATATGATAACAATAGTGGCCGATATTTTGTCAAAGTTAATTATACTGTATAAAATTTATAGACAGTTTGCGATTGAAATATCTCTCCTGGCCTAAGTACAATGGATGGATATTCCGGTTGATGAATACTATCAGGAAAATGCTGTGTCTCTAGACAGAACGCAGAACGTTTTGGATAGCGTTTGCCATTTTTACCCACAAATTCGCCGGTCATCCAGTTGCCTGTATATAGCTGGACACCAGGCTCTGTGGTGTAAGTATCCATCACAATTCCTGTTTTTGGCGAAACAGCTTTGGCTGCCAATGAATACTCATTGTCTTTTTTATTCAATACATAGTTATGATCATAACCATTTCCATAGGTCAATTGCTGGAATTTATCTTCAATCCGGGTTCCGATTTCATGTGGCGTACGAAAATCCATTACCGTATTGATTACAGTTTCTGCTTTTCCATATGGAATATTGGTGTCGTCGGTAGGTAAGTATGCATCGGCGTTGATCGTTAACAAATGATCTCCGATATACGGATCTCCAGCGCCGGAGAGGTTAAAATATGAATGATTGGTTAAATTGACAATCGTTGGTTTATCGGTATGCGCATCATAATCAATTTGCAACGTATTGTCATTAGTTAGTTGATACGTTACTTTAGTGGTGAGATTACCCGGGAAACCTTCCTCGCCGTCTTTTGCCACATAGGTCAATTCGAGCGTTTGGTCATCTACTTGGCGCGCGTCCCAAACTACAGCATGAAATCCTTTCGGCCCGCCATGTAAATTATTGGGGCCATTGTTTGTAGCTAAGGTATACTCTTTTCCATCAAGTGTAAACTTGCCTTTGGCGATGCGGTTACCTGTACGTCCGCATATTGCGCCGAAGTAAGGTTCTTGGGAGGATAAATATTCGTCAATATTGTTATGTCCCATGACCACATCAACCAATTTCCCATTTTTATCTGGAACGTGTAGCGAAACAATTTTTGCTCCGTAATTGGTTACAGACATTTCAAGACCATTTTTATTGGTCAATATATATAAATCGACTTGTTTTCCGTCGACTTTTTTTTGAAAATCGGCCTTGGTCAAATTACCTATGGTTGATGTTTTCATGATGTAGAATAAATAGGGTTGGTATATTTTTCAGGATACAAATATAATTTTTAATCGATATACCTGTATTCGGAAAAGATTTTTTTTGATTCTTTAACAATCTTATAACTTTGCAAATATATCATCAATGAATCATCTACCTATGGCAAAAAAGGAATTGAGTTATCGCGAGTCAATAGAGCAAATTGAAACCATATTGGCAAAAATTGAAAATGGAGAAATCGATATTGACGAATTGACTGAGGAAATCAAACGTGCAGCCCAGCTTTTGCAACAATGCAAAGACAAATTGTTTCAAACAGAACAAGAGGTGGAAAAAATCTTGAACCAAGCCACTAACACTTAAAAATAAATCCTTTTCATAGGGTATTTTTGTTCCGTCCGGTCTTTAATATGAGAAACATCTAAATCATAGAGCCATGAAAACGTCGTATAAATTTTTTGTTTTAAGTATATGGATGATTGGAACCCTGTTTGCAGGTACCAATGTGTTTGCACAGGAAGATTACTATACGGTGAGTGGTACCGTTAAAGATAAACTCACACGGAAACCGCTTGAATATGCCACTGTGTCGGTGGTAGGAAATAATATTGGTACGGTGAGTAACGCTGATGGCGTTTTTTCATTGAAGATACCGACATCGGCCAATGCACAATTTGTTGAGATTTCTTACATCGGCTATTATAGCGCCCGAATTTCGGTTAAAGGCGAGAATATTAGCCAGTCGGATGTGCTTCTTACTGCTTATGCCAATGTATTGGGTGAAGTGGTCGTTAAGGGGTGGGATGCACGTTACTTGATGGAAGAAGCGGTGAACAAAATTAAGAATAATTATGTTGCTAATCCTACGTTACTTACAGGATTTTACAGGGAAACCATACAAAAAAGACGTAATTATATCAGTGTTACTGAAGCTGTGATTGATGTTTATAAAACATCATACCAGGTACCGGATATTAGACAGGATCGTGTACAGATATTGAAAGGTCGCAAGATATTGAGTCAGAGGAGCGCGGATACACTGTCTGTAAAACTTGCAGGCGGACCATATTTGGCCATTTTTGTCGATGTTGTGAAAAACCCCGATATCCTATTGGATCAAGAAACGCTTACATTGTTTAGTTTTAAGATGGAAGATATTACCCAGCTTAATGGACGTGATCAATATGTTGTTTCATTTGAGCCACGCGTGGTACAATCTTACGCTTTGTATTTTGGCAAGTTTTATATTGATAAAGAAAGCTTGGCATTTACCCGGGCAGAATTTAAACTCGATATGAGCGACCGTAGCAAAGCTTCTGAATTGATACTTAGGAAAAAACCCATTAGTTTACGGTTTAGACCCGAGGAATTGTCGTACGTTGTATCTTATCAGGAACGCAGTGGAAAACTTTATCTAAATTATATTCGTAACGAATTACAATTTAAATGCGATTGGCGACGTAAACTGTTTTCTACCAATTATACCATTGTCAGTGAAATGGTAGTTACTGATATTGTCGAGCAAAATGTTGAGGCCATTCCGCGGAAGATGTCTTTTAATGCCAACCAAGCATTAAGTGATAAAGTAATGGATTTTTATGATGATAACTTTTGGGGTGCATACAATATTATTGAGCCCACTGAATCGTTAGAATCGGCAGTAGCCAGACTCAAAAAACGCCAGTAAAGAATTTTTCAGGTAAATTAAATCTTGATGATGGTTATTCGTCTCATCGAGGTTTGCTGGAATTATTCGATGTGTTGTTGAAGAAAATATAATTTTAAATGTTGACTCCTGAATGAACCATCCTTTGAGCGATTTTGTCTTATTTGCGAAAATCAAGGAGGGTGATATTCGTGCATTCGAGACGCTTTTTAAGCGTTATTATGAGCCTTTATGCTTGTTTGGTCATAAAATGACTCATGAAATGGACACAGCCGAAGAAATAGTACAACAGTTGTTTTATACTCTTTGGAAAGAACGGGCAAGCGTGCACATTGTGTTATCTGTCAAATCTTACTTATATAAATCGGTTCGCAACCAAGTGTTGCATCATGTCGAACACATGAGAGTGCGCGAGCGCTATCAAACGATGATGTCGGGTAACATGCAGGAAAACGCATTGCATGACACCCCACAAGATATTCTAGAGTACAAAGAGTTGGAGCAGCAATTTGAACTGGCTTTGGAAGCTATGCCCCAACGCAGGCGTGACATTTTTCGCATGAACCGTTTCGAAGGTAAAAAATACGAGCAAATTGCGCAAGAATTGTCGCTTTCGGTCAAAACCATAGAAGCCGAGATGAGTAAAGCGCTTCAGGCACTTCGAAAAACCATGCGGCATCAATAAAGTTGGTATGTTATAGACACCGATGAGATATATTTATTAGATAAAATATTGGAAAAATGATAATTGATACAAATAAGGCGTGGGACAGCCTTTATATGCGATTGTATGATGAGCAGTTACTTGCGCCTGCAACCGGGCAGACAAAAAGCATTTCGTTGATAACAAAAATGAAATGGGCAGCTACAATTGCTATTTTATGTATATGCGGGACGATAGGCATTTACATAGCTTCATATGCTAAACCTGAGCATTTATTATCCATACAAAATAATGATATGGCAAACGTCCTGGTAAGCACCCTGGAAGATGGATCTATTGTATATTTAAAAAGCGGTGCCATCCTTACATATCCTGAAAAATTTGCAACGGACAAACGGGTAGTGTCTGTGCAAGGGGAAGTTTTATTTGATATACGCAGTAATTATGAATGCCCATTTATGATCGAAACGGAACCGGCTTTGGTGGAAGTGTTGGGAACGGAGTTTAGTATTAAATCGATAGGGAAAGAGTCGTTTGAACTTTCTGTACAACATGGAGTGGTAAAGGTGGTTTTGAAAACGAATAACATGCCGGTTATGGTTGAAGCCGGTGAGATAGTGCGATTGGAATCCAACCAGTTATATAAAACATGGGCAAACGATGTGCATCAATTTACCCAATATACCGAAAAAATGCATTTTAAAGACGATTATTTGAAAAATATTGCCCATGTTATCAATAAGTTATCCGATAAAGCCATTGTTTTTGCAGACAGTACATTGAGTGATCGGAAAATGACGGTTACGTTCTTCAACAATTCACCGGATGATATGGTCGAACTATTATGTTTGGCCATGGGGCTGAAATATACTAATCAAGGGGATACTATAGTGATAGAAAAACGGTAGGGTTGATATCTACCTATCTGTGCTCATTCTGGGGAGTATGTGTAAGCTGGCTGCTTTTACATGAAACTAATTCTTTTGGTGTGTTTTATCTCCGTATGTAAAATAAGTAGCAAGAATTTAATGTAAACCTTAACAATTTTAAGGTACACATTAAATGAGCAAAATAGATGTTTAGAGTCATTATTTTTGTCAAAAATGATGTACTTTTATCTTTTTGTATCTTTATTTTTTGATTGATCCCAATAACCCGCGCGACATGAAAAAGTATTTATGGTGGATTTGGTGTTGGTCGTTTATTTGTCTGCCAATTCGGGCGCAAAGCGATGATTTGCCAAACATCATGATACAGATGCCCAAATCAAAGGGGACTACTTACGTAATGCTAAACCGTATTTCTGAGTTATCCGGATATTTATTTATGTACGATAGTGAAGTTGTCAACAGTAACCGTCGTGTAAAAATACCGGCCGGGACATATACATTGGAGGAAGCTATTGTTCAGGCAACCGGTACGACTGTCCGGATGAAGGTGATTGATAGGCATATTTTATTGTATCAGGCGGATATCGTTGAACCATCTCAATCAGTGTCTATTCCTTCTGTGACGGGTTATCTCATGCTCGAAGGTATTGTCAAAGACAAAGAAAGTGGAGAGCCGATCCCATATTGTACTGTTGGCGTACTTGAAACCGGAATAGGGACTGTTACCAACCAAAACGGACAATTTCTTTTTAAAATTCCCGATTCATTGCGTCACGTGTATATTCACTTTTCGCATATAGGATATGAAGCGCAACGCTTGCCTGCGCTCCTATTATCCGAAAGCAAAGCCGATATATACCTGAAAACACGCATTGTCCCGTTAGAAGCTGTGATTATTCATCTGGCCAATCCGCAAAAAATCATTAAGGATATGTTGACTGAACGATCAAAAAATTATATTTCAGAACCATATTATCTGACGACATTTTACAGGGAAGGGGTCAATCATAAAAAAGGATTTACGAACCTTACCGAAGCCATATTCCAGGTGTACAAACCGGGCTATGGTCATGGACAATCAGAACAGGTGAAACTCATCAAGATGCGCTCCATTACTAACAACCAGAATATCGATACAGTGGTGATGAAGATGAAAGCCGGTATTAATGCCTCTTTGATGCTTGATGTCATTGAGCATGTCCCCGAATTTTTAGTGCTATCTAACGAAAGTATATACCACTACACAAAAATAGGGATGGCGGTAACGGAGGACCGTTTGGCACATGTGATTGCTTTTGAACAAAAGGCAGGTATCAGCGAACCATTATATAAAGGGGAACTGTATATAGACGAGAGTAATCACGCATTATTGGGTATGAATATGCAGATACACCCGGACTATATCAAGGATGCCCAATCAATGCTCGTGGTTAAAAAAGCCAGGAATATGGATATCATTCCTCAAGAAGCCACTTATTCGGCAACATACCAACCATGGAACGGCAAGTATTATATCAAACACGTACGAGGCGATTTATACTTCAAAATCAAAAAAAAGAAACGGTTATTATTTGGAACGACCAATGTGCATACTTATTTTGAGATGGTTACCTGCGCTATTGACACACTTCATGTAAAACGGTTTCCTGCTCAAAAGAGCCAAACGGCCCATAATATTTTCTCTGAAACGAATTATACCTACGATGAGGCTTTTTGGGATGGGTTTAATATCATCATGCCCGAAGAAAAATTGAGTGATGCCATTTCGCGCATTTCATCCAAAATAGAGGAAAGTGTTGCGGAAAAATAATTGATAGGTGACATTTGATGCAGCAGTAATAGATACTTTGTATTGTCAATCTATCTAAAATTCTAAACTGTGTTGAATTTTGTTGTAAAATTATCCGTACATGCCCCCTATTTTTTAGTATCTGTATGGAGATTTTTATGAAAACACATATCACTATTTATGTATTAGAACAACAGAAGGCACACATGTATCATGTGTGCCTACTGTCTGGTAGAAAATATCGTTAACTAG
>JAVBMZ010000087.1:0-16759 GCA_031551935.1 Bacteroidales bacterium | reverse complement strand
ACTATGTTCTCTTAATTCAGATTATGAAGCCAAACGCACCAAGAATATCACCTTACGTCTACCGATTGTTCGCAGCATGCCGCTAGGTACTTTTTATGCATGGATGAAACAACGAGGAAAACTTGGCGGGCAATTCAAAGTGCCACGATTGGCCAATGACCGGAAGTATATAGAAGACATTTTGAGGATAGAGGTGCGGTAGTGAATCGAGTTATGATGCGATGCTATTTTATCCAGACGAAGAATGGCAAGGCATGTATTATAATTCTTCTTTCAAAGTTGTTTCAAATGTCTTTTTGAAGGTGAAGAAAAATGTACTTCCTTGTCCTTCTGTAGATTCAACCCAAATGCGACCTCCCATCAATTCTACCAATCCTTTGGAAATGGACAAACCTAAACCAGTACCGCCATATTTTGGCGCTAGCTCTGTGCCGGCACCTTGCCTAAAGTATTTGAAAATGGGTTCATATTGACTTTTGGGTATCCCAATGCCAGTGTCTTCTATAAAGAATAATAATTCAGACGGGTCTTCTGTCGATTGATATCCGAAACGGATATATCCTTTATCGGTATATTTCACGGCATTGTTAATGAGGTTTGACAATACTTGCTTTAGCCGTTCGCTGTCATTATAAACAATATCTGGCTCTATAAACTGGCTATCATCAAGGATCAGATACAACGATTTTTTATTGGAAATAGTATCTAACCAGGAATGTTCCATTTCAGCCATCAATTCATTCAAAGCAAACTCTGTAGGATAAATTATTATTTGTTGTACTTCTATTTTGGATATATTGATAATATTTTCAATCAATTGTAATAACTGAGCTACGTTATCATGAATAATTTGGATATATTCTTTGCGGGTTTCCGTTGGTAGATTCTCTTTTTCAATGAATCCTATGAACCCTAGAATGGCATTCATAGGTGTCCGTATTTCATGCGACATGTTTGACAAAAATATAGATTTCAGCCTGTCTGATTCTTCAGCTTGTTCTTTAGCCTTTCTTAATGAATACTCTTCTTCCTTTTCCTTGGTGATATCGATAACGAAACCATCCCATACAATGTTATGTTCAGCATCTATATGAGGGAACGAATGGTTATAGATCCATATAGGTTGATTATCTTTTGTGAGTGGAAATTCAAAAATGAATGGTTCCATTTTCTGGGTACACTCTTTTTCTTTTTCCACGAGCTGGCGGACAAGATCATTATCACCCATCAACGCAAGTAAGTTGCCTGTAGCTTTAGTTAGCTGTTCTGCCGACACTCCCACCATTTGTTTGACATTACTACTGATGTACGAAATATATTCGATTCCGTCTGGTCTTACCATCTTGCGATAGAGAAATCCCCCGGGAAGATTATCGCTCATGGTACGCAGTTGCAAATCTTTGTCGGCCAGGGCAGCAGTTTGTTGGTGTATCATTTCTTCAAGATGTTCCTGATACATATGAAGTTCATCATTGGATTGACGCAATTCCTCCTGAATTTGCAAAATCTCTTCATGTCGCTCCTGTAACAAAAATTTATTTTTTCGGTTGCGCCAATAATTTATCATCAGTTTACCCAACAGTATAGCAAAGATTCCCAGTACAATAAAAGAGTAAATAATGAGTCTATGGCGACGTTCAAATAGTTGTTGTTGCTGCATGGCCTGTGCTGTCCATTCTCTCGCCTGTTGTTCCTGTTGATCTTTCAATTCGTTTTGCATCTGCAGGATAGCCATTTGCGCCTTATTGGCTTCGATATTTAATGAGTCTTGTATGCGGATAACTCGATACATCAATTCATGAGCAAGCTTTTCGTTTCCTGTTTGAATGTATACGCCTATCAATCCATTCCATATACCTTTGTTTATTTCAGCGTTTCCCACATGTTGATTGGTTTCTGCCGCTTTAACATAATAGTTTTTTGCGGCGTCAAATTGCTTATTTTCTAATGCCTCATTGCCCAACCATACATAAATAGTGCTAATTGTCAGAGCATGTTCAGATAATAAAGCTTTTTGTCGGGATTTGTCCTGAAAATATGTGGCACTATCCTGTTTCCCTATTGTTTTATATGCCTTACTCATATTTTGGTAGACAATGGCTAATGCAAAAAAATGAGGATTGAGCTGTTCGTATAGTTGACTTGATTTGTTGAGTAATTGTATCGCTTTGCGAGGATAGGATTTACCGTATATGTCCGTAGCGTAATTGTGTAAAACCCTGGCTTCATTTTGATGAGAACGCTGTTGATGATAGAGGTCGATAGATTTTTCGTAGGCTTTAATACTTGCTGAAGTATCAGATAAAAATAAATATGGCGTCGCCATGACATCATATAAAGAAGCAACCCTTATAGTGTCATTTAATTCATATGCCAATGATATTGCCTTGTTTCCGTATTCAATGGCAAGATCGTTTTCTTTTATCATTTTGTAGATATCAATAATATTTGAGTATCCCAAAAGGATGCGTTCTTTGTATCCTAATTGACTCCACATGGATATTGCCGTCAGATTGTATTGAAGGGCCTGTACATATTTAGCCTGATTGAAATAGGTGAGACCTATGTTATACATTAAAGCCGCTTTAGCTTGTTCATCGTTTAATTCTGAACTCAATTCATAAGCTTTTTCATAATAAAAAATAGCCTGATCAAATTCATGAAGAAAGTACAACATAGCGCCTAAAGTGCGGTATAACTCGGCTTCTCCTTTCTTAAATCCTATTTGCCGTGTTAATAACATTCCACTATCTGCATATTGAATCGCTTTTCGATATTGTGTTTGAGGTTCAATAGTTGTGGCGTTTTGAAATGCAGTATTTCCTATTTCTCGGGCAATGGCATTATATAGCATCACTCGCACAGTATCAGGGGTGGTCGTTTTGTGTAATTCGACCTGTAGGCTATCCGATATTGGTGTCGCATAACAGGTTCCACACAACCAAACATACATGATGCTTGTTGCCAGGGCAACCATCGAATGTAGTCTATACTTCATGAGGTTGTTGGTGTGTAATATCGCATATTATGCAAAAATGCTATTGTATTTCTGCTATTTCTTTCATGATAGTTTTAGCCAATTCGTCGGCCCTCTGTTGACTTTTACTTTCAGTATAAATACGGATAATCGGCTCCGTGTTTGATTTACGCAAGTGTACCCATTCATCGGCAAAATCAATTTTTACTCCGTCTATGTCATTTACTTGTTGGCCGGCATAACGCTCCTTCATCTGGCACAAAATTGCATCGACATTGACACCATGGTGTAATTCGATTTTATTTTTCGACATGTAATATGCGGGATATTGCGCGCGCAATTGAGAGCATGTTTTGCCTGACTTGGCCAAGTGCGTCAAAAATAAGGCAATTCCCACTAAAGCATCGCGACCGTAATGGAGTTCTGGATAAATAATCCCTCCGTTTCCTTCTCCACCGATAACGGCATGATGGCTTTTCATAGCAGTCACTACATTTACTTCGCCTACGGCAGCAGCTATGTATTTTCCTCCTCTATTCCTTGTTACATCACGCAGGGCACGTGAGGAAGATAAATTAGATACTGTATTGCCTCCATTCGGAATATGTCCCAACACATAATCGGCTATCGCCACTAAGGTATACTCTTCGCCAAACATAGTGCCATCTTCATTGACAATGGCAAGTCGATCCACATCTGGATCGACCACAAAGCCAATATCGGCCTTTTGTTCCTTGGTTACTTTAGATATTTCAAAAAGGTGTTCGGGCAGAGGCTCAGGATTGTGGGGAAACCGTCCGTTAGGCTCGCAATATAGTTCAATAATATCTTCTACTCCAAGTGCTTTCAATAATTGAGGAATCACTACTCCTCCCACAGAGTTGACACAATCAACTGATACCTTGAACTTTTTGGCGCGTATAGCATCCACATCTACTAAGGTTAAAGAGAGTACTTGTTGGATATGATAGGAGGCGTAATCCTTTTGAACGACGTTACCGATATGGTCTACATCGGTAAACGAAAAACCATCAGTATCTGCAATGGCTAATACAGCTTTCCCATTATTGTCGTCAAGAAACTCACCTTTGTCATTCAATAGTTTCAGGGCATTCCATTGTTTGGGATTATGACTTGCCGTAAGAATCAATCCGCCTTGCGCTTTCTCAGCGGTAACTGCCATTTCAACAGTGGGTGTAGTCGCCAAATCTATATCTACCACATCAGCACCCATTCCGATTAAGGTACCTACTACTATTTGCTTCACCATGGGTCCTGATATGCGGGCATCGCGCCCCAACACAATTTTAATCGTTCCCGAATAACCTTTAGATTCAGCTTGTTGTTGTGCCCAAACGACGTAGGCAGCAGTAAACTTTACAAGATCTACGGGAGTAAGTCCTTCCCCAGGTTTTCCTCCGATGGTTCCCCTAATACCGGAAATAGATTTTATCAGTGTCATGGTGTTTATATTGATACTTGCTTGTGTCAAGCGGATACAAATCACAAAAATACGTATAATTTTGCAACTTTGTTTATCTTTCGAATTGTTGTGGGACACTACATTCATACATTGATCGATCAAGGAGAACACCAACACCTGGATTTTAAGTTTGCGATTAACGATGCGCGTAAAATAGCTAAATCATTTGCCGCATTTGCTAATTCGGGAGGCGGTAAGTTGTTGATTGGTGTCAAAGACAATGGGGTTATTGCAGGGGTGCGCACTGAGGAGGAACAATATATGGTAGAAGCGGCAGCTTCGTATTATTGTATTCCGGCTGTGATGTACAGCCTTCGGAAATGGGAATTAGAAGGAAAAACCGTATTGGAAGTTGATATTCCCGAAGGCAAACAAAAACCCTATGGTGTAAGGCCTAAAGAAGGGGCACCGGAAGTGTATGTTCGTGTGGATGATGAGAATATGCAAGCATGTAGTGTACAGATAATGGCATGGAAAAAGTCACGAAAAACATCGGGATTACTGATTGTTGCTGCAGATGATGAAGGACGATTGTTACGTTATCTGGAGGAACATGTGTCTATTTCATTCAATGAAGTTTGCCGTTTATTACTATTAAGTCGTAAAAAGGCAGAACATTTGTTAGTTGATTTGGTATACTTGAATATTCTGGAGATTGAATATGTGGGAGATAAAGTGCGATTTAAGATGAAAAAAACCTGATCAGGAAACGAATAGTTAAACCATGAATAGCCTGATTTTTAAGAGAAGCTATCAAAACTAATACTTGCTAAAGCCTATTGCATCATGATTGTTTTAAGATATACATTAAGCATTTTAATGTACACATTGCATTTTTTAATATTTATCACAAGTGTTTTAATGTAAATAGCAACTTATTTAATGTTTATCTTAATTTACTTAATGTGTATATTAAATTTTTTTTTACATCTTCGAGATACATATCATTATTTTTTCAATTTTTTCTCTATCTCGGTCATCATGATATCTACTATATCTTTTAGCGTATAATGGTATTGATATCCCCATTGCTCCCTGGCTATTGAATCATCAAGACTTTGTGGCCACGAATCGGCAATAGACTGACGGAAATCTGGCTTATAAGTGATTTGGAAGTCCGGTTGGTGCTTGGCAATTTCGGTAGCTAAATCTTTTGGGGTAAAACTAATACCTCCTATGTTATAACTTGACCTGACGGTTACTTGGGATGCCTTGGCTTCCATCAGGTTAATGGTTGCCTGTACTGCGTCGGGCATGAAGAGCATAGGCAACGCAGTATCTTCACTGAGAAAACATTCATAATGTCCACGTTTAATAGCATCGTAAAAGATTTCGACAGCATAATCGGTAGTACCTCCACCGGGTTCGGTCTTATAACTGATAAGACCTGGATAACGGATGCTGCGCGCATCTATGTGATATCGTTGATGGTAGTATTGCATCCAACGTTCTCCTGCCAGTTTACTGATTCCATATACCGTATTTGGTTCCATAACCGTAAATTGAGGCGTATTTTCCCGTGGAGTTGTGGGGCCGAAGACTGCTATGGAACTTGGCCAGAATACTTTTTTTATTTCCGGTACCTCTTTGGCCAGGTCCAGGATATTCATCAGGCTATCCATATTGATATTCCAAGCCTGCAAAGGAATACGCTCGGCATTGCCCGATAATACGGCAGCCAGATGATATATCTGTGTAATTTTATGGCGAATCACAAAATGAATGAGCCTTTTATCGTCCATCACATCTAACAGTTGAAAAGGGCCACTTTCCAAAATGTCTTGTGTCGGATGTTTGATGTCGGTGGCAAATACATGCTCTGCACCGTAAATACTGCGCAGGGCAACGGTCAATTCCGAACCTATTTGCCCAGCTGCTCCGATGATTAAAATATTGTCCATAAGTAATTGTTAATTTTTGATTTCCATAAAACTCAGTAAACCAGCATAAATAAATAATATAAACTAATTTATGCCGAACACTTAGCGTGTTATTTTATAGCTAAGATACCGGACAATGAATCTATAAAATATGATTTTTGTTTGCTTTTGGAAAGATTTTGCCATATGTGATACTAATTTCTAAATTTTAAGAACAGTCTATTGAGGTATTGATTAACAATTCTTAACAATGGCATATCGGAAAAAAATATTATTTTTGTCAAAATTTTTAATTCCTAATCATTATCAAAAACATGAAAATATTCAATTTAGTTGCCATTATGATGATCTTTGGCATGGTGTCGTGTCAAAGCGGGCAAAACCAACAACAAACCGTTTCTGATTCAGGGAAGAACCTGGTAGTAGAAAATATAATGAGTCGTCGGAGTATACGTTCGTATAAGCCGGAACAAGTCAAAGAAGATGAGTTGAATACCATCATACAATGTGCTATCAATGCGCCGAGCGCCATGAATAGACAATCATGGGAAGTACGTGTAGTGCAAAATCCAGAGTTACTAAAAGCAATGTCGGCATTATCTGAACGCGATCCATTTTATGGTGCCTCTACGGTAATCATTGTTGCATCTGAAGTAAACAACACATACAGTCCGGTCGATTGTGGTTTGCTTGGAGAGAATATTCTACTGGCTGCCGAATCCATGAATATTGGTACATGTGTGATTGCAGGACCTATCGGAGCAATGAATTCCCCTGAAGCTCAGGAATCAATTATGGCAAAGTTAAATCTCCCTGAAAATTATAAACCACTGTTTACCATAGCATTGGGGTATAAGAATGAATCACCGGAAGCTAGACCGCGCGATCCTGCGAAAGTTCAGATTATCAAATAAATAAATTTTGTTGATTAGACGTATTCTGGAAAAATTAGTATATTTTATAAATACAAAAAGGCTTGAAAATCACATTTTCAGGCCTTTTGATTATGATTGCCTTCCTTATAGGAAAGTGAACCTATTTTTCCATATATGCACGAATCATCCAAGCAGTCTTTTCTTTTCTTTCGATCATGTCTTCAAGAAAATTTAATGTTCCTTCATCAGCGGTCCCGGAAGATTCCAAATTGTGAATGTCTGAGCGAAGTTCGCGAATCATGGATTCATTATCTTCACTGAGCGTAGCTAACATTTTGATTGCTTCGGGAAGTTCTTTATCTTCTCCGTGTTCTTTGAGCCGGACATGCGATAAATAGCCTTTCATAGATCCGATAGGACGTTCGTCGAGGGCACGGATGCGTTCGGCTATTTCGTCAATATCCGTAATCAAACCGTTATATAATTCTTCCATGAATGTATGGTATGAATGAAAACTTGGTCCTTTTACATTCCAATGATAACTCCAAGTTTTTACCAACAAGGCAAAATGATCTGCTAATAAGTTATTGAGCGCATTTTTGCTTGCTTTTACCATATCAGGGCCTAAACCAATATTCGCTGCCATAATTTTACATTTTAATAATAATGATTAATTTTTTCTTTGTTTACTTAATAGATGAAACACTTGAATGATGGTTTTGTTTCCAAAAGGAGTAAAATTCAATGTAATTACTCGGAACTTTTGAATATCGGGCTATTTGAAAAAGTATTTCTGGAAAATTTGACTGAAGTAGATACAAGATATGACCAACTATTTGTCTTGTTTTCATACAAAATTTGTTAGATGGTCTAAAGAAAATATTGAAAGGTTTTCGATATTTCAATATTTATATCTATTATTGCTTTAATTTAATCTTGCTTTTGATAAGAAAGCTATTCGTTGTGTCGTTTGTAAAAAGTATTGGTATGATAACTGTTCTAAACAAAAGCAATTCGCTGTTTAATACATATTTATCCGAAACAAGGGATGAACATATCCAGAAAGATAGCTTTCGCTTTCGGAGAAATATGGAACGTATGGGTTCTATTATGGCATACGAAATCAGTAGGCAAATGGAATTTAGCGTTCATCAGGTATCTACGCCATTTGGAATAGCAGAAGAGCAAATTATAGCGCAACAACCTGTGATTATTTCAGTATTGCGTGCGGGTGTTCCTATTCATCAAGGGGTTCTTAATTTTTTTGACGGCGCTTCTGGTGGATTTATATCAATGCATCGCAATCATGATAAGGAAGGTAATTTTCAGATCAGTGTGGAATACATTTCGTGTCCTTCAATTGACAACAAGGAAGTGATATTATGTGACGCTATGATTGCATCGGGAGCTTCCATGTCGTTGGCATACCAGTCTTTATTGGATAAAGGATCACCCAAACATATTCATCTTATATCGCTCATTGCCAGTAAAGAAGGCTTAGACCATTTACGGAAAAAACTTCCATCAAAAGGGGTTTCCGTATGGCTTGGAGCATTAGATGACGAATTGACTGTAAAATCATACATTGTGCCTGGTTTGGGCGATGCCGGAGATCTTGCTTTTGGCGAGAAAGACACAGATTAAGTATTTTGTCATGTAGTTCTTTATACTACTGCATCTTTTTTCATATAAATTTGAATTTTATATATGCAAACATTCAGTCAGCTTTGTAACGCCATTTTCAACGATAGTATCCGTCTATATCATGTTACTGATCATGTAGATGCTGAAACTCATAACCCTTATCCGCTTAAAAGTATTGAGTATTACCTGTTTTTGAAAAATTGGATTGATACGGTACAGTGGCATTTGGAGGATATTATCCGAAATCCGAATATCGATCCTGTAGAAGCATTGAAAATCAAACGTCGTATTGATCGCTCCAATCAAGACCGCACTGATTTGGTAGAATTGATCGACAGTTATTTTTTGGATCAGTATAACGATGTGCAGGTACATCCAGAGGCGGTTATTAATACCGAAAGTCCTGCATGGGCTATCGATCGCCTGTCGATATTAGCCCTTAAGATATATCACATGCAACAAGAGGCAAACCGTTCTGATGCTACTCCGGAACATATCGAGCAATGTCGACAAAAATTAGCTGTTCTCAACGAACAACAGCAGGATTTATCTGCAGCTATTGATACTTTATTGGACGACATCAAACATGGCCGGAAATATATGAAAGTATACAAACAGATGAAAATGTATAATGATCCGGCACTCAATCCGGTGCTGTACGGTAAGAAGTAATGGCCAACATACTCATTATCCGTTTTTCGGCTATTGGAGACGTGGCGATGACTGTCCCCGTTATTGATTCATTGGCTCGTCAACATCCGGATGATACGTATACTGTCGTTTCCCAGTCTTTTTTAATGCCACTATTTGCTTATTTACCTGCCAATGTCAGTTTTCTTGGAGTGAATTTGCAGACAGATCATAAAGGTATGGCGGGGATGTATCGTTTGTATCAAGAATTGTCCCGGAAAAAATTTGATGCTGTTGCAGATTTGCATGATGTATTGCGTACCAAGTTGCTACGAACCTTGTTTCGTTTCAGCGGCCTAAGGGTTAAGTACATCGATAAGGGTAGGAGCGAGAAAAAACAACTTACCCGGAAGAAACATAAAATATTGAAGCAATTAAAATCATCGACGGAACGTTATGCGGATGTTTTTCGTGCGTTAGGTCAATCGGTGGAACCTGATTTTCATTCGATTTTTGGCATATCCCGGGGCGATTTTCGTATGATTGAATCGTTAACTGGAGCTAAATCCAAGCAATGGATTGGTATTGCGCCTTTTGCCAAGCACCAGGGAAAAATATTGCCTATTGAACGGACAGAACAAATTGTAGCGCATTTCGCACATCTCGGAAATGTAACCCTATTTCTATTTGGTGGTGGCCATAGAGAAAAGGCTGTTTTAGAATCATGGTGTGATAAATATCCAAATTGTGTGTCGGTAGTCGGAAAATTCGGAATAGCAGAAGAGCTTGTGTTGATGAGCTATTTAGATGTGATGTTTTCCATGGATTCTGCCAACATGCATTTAGCGTCACTCACAGCTACACCGGTGGTATCTGTTTGGGGAGCTACTCATCCGTATGCAGGGTTTTATGGATATCATCAACCTATTGAATCCGCAGTGCAAGTTGATTTGTTTTGTCGTCCGTGTTCTGTTTATGGTAATAAACCATGTTATAGAAAAGACTGGGCTTGCCTGATGAATATCACGCCAGAAAAGATTATTGATAAAATTACTGCGATAATAAACACCAAATCTGGTTAAAATGTAGCAAATTGTTCATTTTTTGTATGCTTCATAGCCATACATTCTATTTCGACCAACCAACCGGGTCTACATACGGGCGCTAACACCATGACGCGTGGAACATGTGCATAACGTTTTTTTATATAATGATTGACTATCATGTAGTCTGCTGTATCGCGCAGATAAACAATCATATGGGCTACGTCCTGCATCGTAGCGTTGGCTTCGGCTAATAATGCTTGTATATTTTCCAAGGTACGTTCAGTTTGTTTTTCGACGTCCAAAGGATATACGATTTCACCTCGGTGATTAATACTGGCTGTTCCTGAAATGAAAATATGACGGCGATCGCCATAATCAATGGTAGTACCGCGTTCGAATGTCACACCGTACTCATAGGTAGGATTCAAATGTGTGGGTGCTTGCAAATAAGAAACCTGTCCTGGTTGTATATTGGTAAGGGCATAGGTGTCCATTAACATGAGTACTTCGGGATAGATATAGCGACCTTCGATTCCGGTACTGGCAATGTAATGTGTCTTTTCGGTTAATCCATTCTTTTCAAAAAGGTTTTTGCGGGCAGTTACCATCCCAGCATACTGTACATCTACGTCTTGAACAAAAACCCACGTACGGATACAATTATTTTTGAGGGTACAGTTTCGACGTGCCAAGCTTTCATCGAAATGTTCGAATATTTTACAGGTTTGTTCTTCCACATTGCCTGTGCGATAGCACAATTGTGTATAAAACAAGTGTTCATATTTTGGACGCTTCATCAGCCACGTTCCGCCTGTATCAGCAGACAACTGTGCATTTTCGACAAAGTATAGCCATAATGATGCCTTAGCACCATTCAATGGTGGTTGTTGCACTATGGATACGGCTTCACCTGTACTTGAAGTTAAATATGGAGCTTGGTTAATAGCGTCACTTACAAAAAAACGTTTCCAAATAAGCGTTGCTTTCTTCAAATCAGGCTGTTTGATCAGACGTTGTACAGCTTCTTCCAGAGATCGATACTGCGCTTCCGCGTTGATAAAAGTATCATTTATCTCAATCATGACGTGAAATTCCGCATCACCATCAATTGGACAAAAGCTTCCTATTTTGGCAATGACTTGTAAATCTGTCCATTCAAAAAATGTGTATGTCATATGGGTTCATTGGTTTTCAGCACCTAACTTTGACATTCTTTAATCCTTTTCTGGAGGTCATTCACAAAGTATGCTATTATAAGCAATTGAAAATTAAAGATAAAGTGTGTATTTTGTATATATTGACTGACATATAGAGAATTTGTTTCTCACTTCTAATTCAAATTTTCTCTATAGTTGTATGCAAATTACATGCAAATAAAATTGAAAAGCCCTACGCTTTTATGTAAGGCTTTGATTTGTGGTGGTCCCTGTAGGGCATGATCCTACGACCCCCTGATTATGAGTCAGGTGCTCTAACCAACTGAGCTAAGGGACCCAATTTTTTGAAATTGGACTGCAAAATTACATCTTTGCAGAAATTTAGCAAACTTTATCACACAAATTTTTATGTTGCATCCTGATTTTATTGTCCGGCTTAAAGAGCATAACCTTATGAACAAGCCGATTAAGCATATTATTTTTGATTTAGGTAATGTGATAATTCATATTGATCCTGATCTAACCATTAAGAGATTCAAAGAACTGGGCGTGTCCGACTTTGATGTTATGTATACGCTTATGAAGCAATCGGAAATTTTTGATAAATTAGATACTGGAAAAACATCCTTATCCGAATTTCGTAATGCCATACGTCACCATGCACATGTCCATCTGACAGACGAACAGATTGATGATGCATGGTGTGCCATGTTATTAGATTTTCCAGAAGAAAATATCACATTGCTGCACAAATTACGTAAAGAGGGATATCAACTTTATTTATTGAGCAACACCAACCAAATACACATCGATTTTTATTTAGAAAAACTCCGGAAAGAAAAAGGCTCTCCTCTCTTACCCGAATTGTTTGACCGTACATTTTATTCACACGAAATAGGCTATCGAAAACCTCATCGCGAAGCATTTGAATATGTGCTACAGATCGAGAAAATAAAGCCCGCAGAAACCCTCTTTATCGACGATTTAGAACATAATGTGATTGGCGCCCGGAAAACCGGAATGCAAGCTTATTGCCTTTCTAAAGGTAACCGGCTGGTTGACTTGTTTGTAGTATGAACTTAAAACTAAGATATTCAATTTAAGGCTGTATCACAACCACTTTTTGCGCCGGAAAAACCACAACATACCGGCGACTGTTAGCACCATCAGAGCCATTGTCAAATAAAACCCTGACCACATGTGCGAAAACGGAAGATAGTCGAAGTTCATGCCGTAAATACTTGCAATGAGCGTAGGCGGCATAAAAATAATGGTCATCACGGTAAAAATCTTAATGATTTTGTTTTGTTCGATATTTACCAAACCAATAAATGTATTTTGTAAATACTCCAATCGTTCAAAATTGAATTTATTATAATCGATCAGCGAGTTAATATCTTTAATAATAATAGATAATATGGGTTTTTCGTCTATTGGAAACTTAGCGCTTTTGAGCATTGACGACACCACTCGTTGCTTGTCGATAATGGTTTCGAGGAGCGTCATTGATTTCTCCTGAAGATTCTTAATTTGATGAATTATTTCTTCGTCTACTTCTTTCGTTGTAGTCATAGAACGGCTCAATGCTGAAATCTCGCGTGTGGTATTTTCAATCAAATCTGCATCATAATCGATACGTGTAGCCATCAACGTAACCAAAATGTGATACCCTGTAGTATAGTTACGAGGATTAGTCATTACCTTACGTTCGGTATCTGAAAAAGAACGCAAATCACAATCCCGAACAGATACTAAAATGCTGTTTTTTAGTATAAAAGAAACATTTTCTTCGTGAAATTCATCTTGCCTCAATTGCAAAAAATTGGAATTAGCTACAATGTAGTCTTCTGATTCGCTATAGCGCGAACTACTTTCAATCTCTTCTATTTCCCATTCTTCAAGGATATAAATCTTCAGAATGTTCTCCAATTTTTCTTCCGTAGAACGACTTACGTTGTTCATGTCGATCCATACAAAATCCGACATAGGCCTGAGCCGAAGTAAATCAAGGTCCTTCGATACCCTAATTTCATCCCTTTCGTGATAATATAGTGTGATACCTGCCATATCTTAGCCAAATGTGCAGACAAAAGTATATAAACCTTTCCAATTTTTAAGATATTACCTTTTTTATTTTAAAATTAGATATAGGAAATAACGCATCACTCCGCGAAAATATATGATTTCAGGGATATGATGGTGTAAATGTTAATATATTCAGAACGTACCTAAAAATGGTACTTATGTCTATGTAACAGGTACCAGCCTATACACTATTTTTGTTTGATGTGTTCTTTCATTTGCTTGATGTCCTGTAACCAATCTTCTATATCTTGTTCATGCTCCAGTTCATCACTGAGAATTTGCATAGCAATTCGATAAGTACCATAATCCTTACTGTTCGTGTAATCCGAAATTTCCTGATAACGATTTATAGCACAGCGTTCTCCGTTTAAGTTTTCTTTGAGGATGGTTTCTATATACAAATCGGTAGGAGGAAAATATTTACATTTACTAAGTTTAAACCAATCTTGAGGCGAAGTTACCGGAATGCCGTCCAACTGTATAATCCGGTCAGCAATCAAGGTTGCGTGCCCTAATTCTTCATCGGCATGTTTTAATAACTCAGCTTCTATAGCTGTACGCATCGGTCCTTCCATCAACCTAGCACCTAACCAGTACTGATAATATGCCAGCCATTCTTCACTCAATGCTGCATTCAACAAACTAATCACCTTCTTAACATCAATTTCGCTAACAATTTTTACACCTTCTTTTCCCATGATTTTACCATTTAATGAATCATACTATATTACTTAGATTATTTATAAAACCATATAACAAATGGATTCGGTCGAATGTTTACACCAACATTTTAGAATAAATAATAGATGTTTTATGGTACCATTTGTCAGATAATTGATTTTTTATATATCTTTGCGCCCGAATTTGAATTTTGTCCCGTGGTGTAATGGTAGCACAACAGATTTTGGTTCTGTTTGTCTAGGTTCGAATCCTGGCGGGACAACGACATCAAAAATCAAATCCCTGTAATTGATAAATTACAGGGATTTTTTGTTTTAATTACACTCACTTCTACACAAGAAGCAAGTACAAAATAAATTTGATACATTTTCTGGTGATGATTCAAAAGTATCACTACCGGATGGTGTTACTGACGATTTTAAAAGCTATCGACAAATGTGCGCGTATAGGCGTTCTTAAAGATGTATTAATCGAATGAGCCCTGTTTTGTCTTTGATTTCTATGGTTTTCCTTTCGGTGATAATAAGCCCGTCGTGTTGCATTTTGGTCAATTCTCTTTCCAGTGAAGGGCGCGAAACGCCGAAATATTCCGCCAAAGCACTTTTGGCTTTGTCCAACTTCACCACGTCGGATTTCATTTCTTTCGAAAGTTTGAGGATATACATCGCCAGTTTTTGCCGTATGGTACGAAACGACATGAAATTCAATTTTTGACTAAGTCGTGAAGCAAATTCCGCAGAAATATCCAGATAGTTTTTCAATAAAGTTTGATGCATATGCAACATTTTGAGAACGGACTGCTTCGGAATTACCAAAGCGCTCACTTCTTCCCGTGTAGTCACTTGTACGGGAAAACGACTATTTTGTCCGAATAAAAACAGGATGGCCAACGGGTTGGGAGCAAAAATATCTTCTACCTTAATCATCCGTCCCGAGGGATCAATCATTTCAGCTTTTACACTTCCCGTAAGCAGAATAATCAATCGATTACAGGGTTCGTCTTGCAAGGCAAGCAGGACATCTTTCTTGAAATGGATTTCGGAAATATTCAGTTCTGAAAAAATCCTCGCCAATTCTTTTTCTTCCATTGAATGAAAAAGAGGAATTTTAGATATGACAGTATCATCCATGTGCGTAAAATTAAAAATGAGTTTTACCCATACAAAATCACTTTCTATTCTTTATTGATGAATCTCATAACATGAGATGCCAGTTGTCACTTTAAATTGATTTTTAATACATACCCTTTTCATACAAATTTACTTAATAATTTTCAAAGTGTAACATTTGTGACAGATCAACATGGAAGGCTATCTTACTTTTGCTGAAAATAATGATGATAAAATGAAGCGGACAATTATAAAAATTGATGAAGAACGTTGTAATGGTTGTGGAGCATGTGTTACGGGCTGTCATGAAGGTGCATTGCGATTGATCGATGGAAAAGCTGTCATGGTCAGTGAGCTTTATTGCGATGGATTGGGTGCCTGTATCGGTGAATGTCCTGTTGACGCCATTACATTAGAAGAGAGAGATGCAGAACCATACAGCGAAGCAGCTGTAATGGAACGAATTTCGACCAAAGGCGAAACGGTTATTCTCGCCCACTTGCATCACTTGAAAGAACACGGTGAAACGGAATTACTGCGTCAGGGTTTGGAATATCTGAAACAACATGATATTCAGGTAGATTTCCAACCAGAAGAAAAAGAAAAATCATTAGCCTGTGGTTGTCCGGGCTCGATGATGAGAGAAATAAAACCATCGACCACAACGGGATATGTAATGCCTTCAGGAACGAAAGCACCACATATTCAATCTTCCGAGTTGAGGCAGTTTCCTGTGCAACTTCATTTATTGAATCCGCATGTCTACTTTCTGCAAGGAGCGAATTTATTACTGGCAGCTGATTGCACCGCGTTTGCCAACGGGGAATTTCACAGTCGTTTCCTGAAAGGGAAAATGCTGGCCATCGCTTGCCCGAAACTTGATAGTAATACGCAATCGTATGTGGATAAACTCACGGAAATGATTGATGTGGCGCAAATTGACACGTTAACGGTTCTTGTTATGGAAGTCCCTTGTTGCAGTGGACTGGTACGAATTGCTGAAATGGCTCGCGAACAAGCAACACGACATATTCCGGTGAAAGTAATCGTGCTTTCGGTGAGGGGTGAAGCCATTAGCGAAAAATGGATTTGAAAAACAATTAAATACTTAAAAAATTAAGATGATGGAAATGTTTTGTTATCAATGTCAGGAAGCGGCACAAGGAAAAGGTTGCACTATCAAAGGTGTATG